>NZ_JBHTMX010000008.1:0-44225 GCF_042679725.1 Methylopila musalis | reverse complement strand
AGCCGCGCCCGCTCCAGCGGCCCGGGCCGGAACCAGAGGCCGCAGCCGAGCGCCGCGACCCGGGCGGCGTGGTCGAACTGGTCGAAGGCGAGCGGGGCGACGATCTGGGGCAGGCCGACGGCGAAGGCCTGCGCCGTGGTGCCGACGCCGCCGTGGTGGATCACGGCCCGCGCCTTGGGCAGCACCCGCTCCAGCGGCGCGTATGGCGCGACGAAGGTGGACCCGGCGGCCGGCTCTGGAATGTCGAGCGCCGTGCGCGACAGCGCGAGGCAGCGCCGGCCGGCCTTGGCGCAGGCGATCATCGCCGCCTGATAGAGCGCCTCCGTGCGCCGCCGGGTGGAGCCGAAGGTCACCACCACCGGCGGCTCGCCTCCGTCGAGAAAGGCCTCCAACGCGGCGTCGGGCGCGTCCGCGTCCGAGCCAAAATGGCCGACGCGCGGAAAGCTGAGCTGAACCGTGCGCGCGGGCCAGTCTGGCTGCGGCGCCTGGAACCAGTCCGGGAACAGCGCGGCCACCGCCTGCGGCGAATTCCACCAGTGGCGCAGCCGGTTGACGCGGCCGAGGCCGAGGCGCTCCCGCACCGCGTTCAGCCGCGGCAGCGCCACGGGGTCGATCATGTGCTCGTCCGCGCCGAGCTGAAGCCACCATTTCAGCCCCGGCGGAAGACGTTTCGGCAGCGGGAGGCCGGGCAGGCGCGGCGCGTCGTGCCGGCTTTGCAGCGCGCTCGGCGACAGATGCGCCGTGACCAGATGGCCGCCCAGCGCCTCGAAGGCGAGCCGCCCGCCGATGGCGAGCGTGGAGGCCACGATCACAGGCCGCGCGCCATCCGTGCTCAAGCGCTCGGCCGCGCGGAAGACCGGATCGAGCGTCAGCGGCAGCGCCGCGAACAGGCGCCGCGCGCCGAGCAGCGGCCGCCACGTGGCGGGATCGCCGAAGCTCGCCGTGTAATCCGCCTCCGACAGCAGCGGCTCGAAGGCGAGGCCTGCGCGTCGGATGAGGGCTTCGAACGGGGCGGGGGCGAGCAGCGTGGCCTCGTGTCCCCGCCGTTCGAGCGCGAGGCCGAGCGCGACGAAGGGCAGCACGTCGCCGATGGTGCCGACCGCCGCGATCAGGACGCGCATGGCGCTCCGCCCCGGCCGCCGGAAACGCGCACGGCGGCGAAGCCGTGGCCCGCCGCCGTCAGGTCCTCACCCAATCGATTCCGCCCCGTCGCCATCCGGGCAGACTAGCAGCCCGGACGTGTCCGTCCGCGCGCGAAAAGCGCCCCGCCGGGATGTCAGAGCGGAATGTTGTCGTGCTTCTTCCAGGGGTTTTCGAGCCGCTTGTTGCGCAGCATGGCGAGCGCGCGCGCCACCCGGCGGCGCGTGGAGCGCGGCTTGATGACCTCGTCGATGTAGCCCCGCTCCGCCGCCACGAAGGGCGTGAGGAAATGGTCCTCATACTCTTTGGTCTTCGCGGCGATGCCTTCGGCGTCCGCGCCGCGGAAGATGATCTCCACCGCGCCCTTGGCGCCCATGACGGCGATCTGGGCGGTCGGCCAGGCGTAGTTCACGTCGCCGCGCAGATGCTTGGACGCCATGACGTCATAGGCGCCGCCAAAGGCCTTGCGGGTGATGACGGTGACCTTAGGCACGGTCGCTTCCGCATAGGCGAACAGCAGCTTGGCGCCGTGCTTGATCAGGCCGCCATACTCCTGCGCCGTTCCGGGCAGGAAGCCGGGCACGTCCACATAGGTGACGATCGGGATCTCGAAGCAGTCGCAGAAGCGCACGAAGCGCGCCGCCTTGCGGGAGGCGTCCGAGTCCAGCACTCCGGCGAGCACCATCGGCTGGTTCGCCACGAAGCCCACGGTGCGCCCGTCCATGCGGCCGAAGCCGGTGACGATGTTCCTGGCGAAGTCCGGCTGGATCTCGAAGAAGTCGCCCTCGTCGACCGTCTTCAGGATCAGCTCCTTGATGTCGTAGGGCTTGTTCGGATTGTCCGGGATCAGCGTGTCGAGCGACTCGTCGTAGCGCTCGGGGTCGTCGAAGGACGGCCACTCGGGCGCGCCCTCCTTGTTGTTGCCGGGCAGGAAGTCCAGCAGACGGCGCATCTCGATCAGCGCGTCCACGTCGTTGTCATATGCGCCGTCGGCGATGGACGACTTGGAGGTGTGGACCTTGGCGCCGCCGAGCTCCTCGGCGGTCACCGTCTCGTTGGTGACGGTCTTCACCACGTCCGGGCCGGTGACGAACATGTAGGAGCGGTCGCGCACCATGAAGATGAAGTCGGTCATGGCCGGCGAGTAGACGTCGCCGCCGGCGCAGGGGCCCATGATGACCGAGATCTGCGGGATCACGCCCGAGGCCAGCACGTTGCGCTGGAACACCTCGCCGTAGCCGCCGAGCGCCGCGACGCCCTCCTGGATGCGCGCGCCGCCGGCGTCGAACAGGCCGATGATCGGCGCCCGGTTGCGGATCGCCATGTCCTGGATCTTGATGATCTTCTGGGCGTGTGTCTCGCTGAGCGAGCCGCCGAACACCGTGAAGTCCTTGGCGAACACGAACACCTTGCGGCCGTTCACCGTGCCCCAGCCGGTGACCACGCCGTCGCCGGGGATCTTCTGCTTCTCCATGCCGAAGTCGTTCGAGCGGTGCTCGACGAACATGTCGTATTCTTCGAACGAGCCGGGATCGAGGAACACCTCCAGCCGCTCGCGCGCGGTCAGCTTGCCGCGGGCGTGCTGGGCGTCGATGCGCTTCTGCCCGCCGCCGGCGCGCGCGGTGGCCCGGCGCGTTTCGAGCTCGTCGAGAATGTGCTTCATGGTCGAGGCGGCTCCGTCCCTTCGCAAACGCAAGGCGAGGCGTAGCGCGCCCGTTGCGGCGCCGCAATGTCGACGAACGTCCGGGGGCGAGGCGGTTCAACGCCCCCGGAGCGCCGCGTCACTCCGCCAGCAGCGAGACCTTGGGCTCGGCCCGGCGGGGCGTTCCCTTGGGCGCGGACGACGCCGGCGCGGGCTGCGCCGCAGGGTGGGCGGCCGGAACCTCGATCGGAGCGAGCGGGCGCGCCCGCGCCGCCTTGAACTCCTCCGAGCCGTAGACGCGCTCCATCACGGCGAGCGACAGCCCCTCGGCGAGGCGCAGGTCCGCGGCCTGCCGGTCCTGGGCCACGGCGATCACCGCGCCTGCCACGCCGTTGATCGCGGCCTGGTCGATGGCGACCGTGTCGAACTCGCCTTGGCTGCGCCCGGTCGCCACGTCCACCACCGTCACCTTGGCGTTGGCGCGATTGGCGTCGCCGACCAGCAGCGCCAGCGCCGGGTTCTTGTAGTGCAGATCCGTCACCACCACGTGCAGCCGTTTGCCCGCGCCGGCCGCCGACCCGTAGCGGGTGGATTCCCGCAGCGTCTTCACCCGCAGCGCGTCCGTGAAGGAGGTCGAGGCGTTCGCGGTCGCCGGCGCCGTGATCTCCAGATGCTGGACCCGGGCGGTCTTCTCCACGATCGGCGGGTGGGACACGCAGGCGGCGAGGCCGGCGCTGAGCAGCGCGACCGAGGCGAGAGGAGCGAATCGCATGACAGCCTCCACAAGGCGATGAACAGGAGCCGGGTACCGCCCGCCGCCGCGCGCCGCATGCGGGAAACTACGTACCGTTTCGCGCCTCGCGCGCGATCCGCGTCCCGCTGTCACCCAAGGGGCACAACCATGGCGCGCTAGGGCGCGATCCACCGACGGTCGGGCCGTGAACGCGGGACGAGACGCTGGCGGCAGGACGGATCGGTTTATAGACTGCGCCGCAGCAGCATGGCGGAGGGCCGGAACCACGTGAGCGCGGACGAGCGTCGGGAGCTGTATCGCGGCAGGGACGTGGTGGTGGTGGAGCGGCTGCTGCCGGGCTCCGCCGATGTCGCCGTCACCTTCACGCCGTTCTCCGACCGCAGTCACCGCGCAGGGGGCTACGCCGAGGCCTTCCTCGCCGGTCGCGGCCTCTCCGCGGTCCATGTGATCTCCCAGCGCAATCACTGGTGGCAGACGCCGGAGATGGAGCCGGCGCTGGAGGCGATCCGCGCGCTCGGTCTGCGCGCGCGTCACCGCCACGTCACCACCTACGGCTCCAGCATGGGCGGCCACGGGGCGCTGCTGTTCGCCCGCCGGGTCGAGGCCACCCAGGTCCTTGCGCTGTCGCCGCAGTTCGCCGTCAACGGCCGCGGCGCGCTGTGGCGCCCGCGCTGGCCGACGCTCGACGAGCTCTACCGCTACGAGGACGAGGCCGCGCACGACGCCCGGATCACCGTGGCCTACGATCCCTATGACGGCTTCGACCGCCGCCATGCGGAAGCGATTGGCGCGGTGACGCCGTTCGAGGCGCTGCGCGTGCCGTTCAGCCTGCATCCCGTTGGGCCGGCGCTGGTGGAGATGGGCCTGCTGTCCGGCTTCGCGCTGGCCTATCTCACGGGCGGCGGCGACGTGGCGGCGCTCAACGCCGACATCCGTAGCAAGCGACGGTCGAGCTTCGTCTGTCTGTCGGGACTGCTGCACCGCTTGGAGCGGCGCGGCGCCAAGGGGGCGATGCACCGCACGGTCCGCAAGCGCGCCAGCGACATGTTCGTGAAACGGCTGAAGACCGGCGTGCCCATGGAGCTGAAATCGGCGCTGCGGCCGGTGGTGAAGCCCTATTTCAACACGCTGGAGGCCAAGGGCGACCGCAAGACCGCGCTGCGGATGGCCCGTCGGCTGCTGGAGCTGAACCCCACGTCCTACGAGGCGCATGCGCTGCTGGCCAGGCAGCTCGGCCGGGCGGGCGAGCATAACGAGGCCCTGACCGTTGCGATCGCGGGCTATCGCTACAACCGGAAGGTCCAGACCGCGGTGGCGGTGGCGGACGTGGCGCTGGCCGCGGGCCGGCCGGACGAGGCCCATCGCTTCATGAAGATCGCCTTCGGCCTGCCGCAGGGCGACGCCGGCCCCTGGATCAACCTCATTCTCGCCCACGGCGGAACGCTGGATCACCGCTACGCCAAGAGGGCCTTCCGGCTGGCGGCGACGCTGGCGCCCGACCATCCACGGCTTCAGGAGGCCCGCCTGCAAATGGGGCGTGACGACGTGGCGTGAGCGGTCGACGACGGCCAGGCTGGCTGCGCGACGTCGGACAGCCGCTCAAGCTTTGGTCCATTGCAAACGAAACGCATCGCCAACGTCATATGAGGCGGTAGGCGCGAGCGCGCAGGCGCGCGCTCCTTGGCCCGTCGCGGCGCGCGCGGTCGTTCGTGCTCGCACGCCCGCCTTGCGTCCCACGTTAGGCTCAGACTGCGTCGGACAATTTGTCCACGGTGCGACGGCGCGTCACAGGCTGTTTGGACATTTTGTCCATGTCTCTGCACGACCTGAACAGCCTGCGCCTTGAAAACGCTCATGAATTCGGAATGGCCCGGACCTTGCTGATCAGCGGGAGAGGCGCGGCGGAGACCGTGCGACCGAGGATCACGAGGAGGGCCCATGTCCGCTACCATCGCCGACGCCAGTTTCTTCAGCCGCGAGCGCACCGTCGCCGCGCCGAGCTTCAACCGCTGGCTGGTGCCGCCGGCAGCCCTCGCCATCCATCTCTGCATCGGCATGGCCTATGGCTTCAGCGTGTTCTGGCTGCCGCTGTCGCGCGCGGTCGGCGTCACGCAGCCGATCGCCTGTCCGGCGGACATGGGCTTCTTCGCCTCGCTGGTCGCCACCGGCTGCGACTGGAAGATCAGCCAGCTCGGCTGGATGTACACGCTGTTCTTCGTCCTGCTCGGCTGCTCCGCCGCCATCTGGGGCGGCTGGCTGGAGCGCGCCGGGCCGCGCAAGGCGGGGCTCGTCTCCGCCGCCTGCTGGTGCGGCGGCCTGCTGATCTCGGCGGTCGGCGTCTACACCCACCAGCTCTGGCTGCTGTGGCTCGGCTCCGGCGTCATCGGCGGCATCGGGCTCGGCCTCGGCTACATCTCGCCGGTCTCGACCCTGATCAAGTGGTTCCCCGACCGTCGCGGCATGGCGACGGGCATGGCGATCATGGGCTTCGGCGGCGGCGCGATGATCGGCGCTCCGCTCGCCGACTGGCTGATGCGCCAGTTCGCGACCGAAACCTCCGTCGGCGTGTGGCAGACCTTCGTCGCGATGGCCGTGATCTACGCCGTGTTCATGGTGGCCGGCGCGCTCGGCTACCGCGTGCCGCGCGACGGCTGGAAGCCCGCCGGCTGGACGCCGCCCGCGGCCTCCAAGAGCGCCATGGTGTCGTCCGCCAACGTGCATCTCGACGTCGCGACCCGCACGCCGCAGTTCTGGCTGATCTGGGCCGCGCTCTGCCTCAACGTCTCGGCCGGCATCGGCGTCATCGGCATGGCCTCGCCCATGCTGCAGGAGGTGTTCGGCGGCAAGCTGATCGGACTAGACGTCGCTTTCGGCGACCTCACCGCGGTCCAGAAGGCGCAGATCGCCGCCATCGCCGCCGGCTTCACCGGCCTGCTCAGCCTGTGCAACATCGGCGGCCGCTTCGCCTGGGCCACCTCGTCGGACAAGCTCGGCCGCAAGCTCACCTTCGCGATCTTCTTCACGGTCGGCTTCGCGCTCTATGTGGCCGCGCCGACGCTGGCGGGGCTCGGCACCACGCTGTTCTTCGTGCTCGCCATGGGCGTCGCGATCTCCATGTACGGCGGCGGCTTCGCGACCGTGCCGGCCTATCTCGCCGACATCTTCGGCACGCGCTACGTGGGCGCGATCCACGGCCGCCTGCTGACCGCCTGGGCGACGGCCGGCATCCTCGGGCCGGTGCTGGTGAACTACCTGCGCGAGCACCAGCTCGCCGCCGGCCTGCCCGCCGCCGAGGCCTACAACCAGACCATGTACATCCTCGCCGGCCTGCTGGTGCTCGGCATGGTCTGCAACCTCGCGGTCCGTCCGGTCGCCGCCCGCCACCACATGCCCGAGGACACGTCCGCCAAGGTCGCGACGGCCGCGTCCCCGGTCTCGCTCGGCGACACGCCGACCGCGCCCGCCGCCGCCTCGCCGGTTCTCGTCGGCCTCGCCTGGGCGGCGGTCGGCGTCCCGCTCGCCGTCGGCGTGTTCATCACGCTGCAGAAGGCGGTCATCCTGCTGCATTGAGCGACGCGCGCGCGTTCGAGACCCGCCGGCCGACCGCCGGCGGGTCTTTCGCGTCGCGCCCGGCGATGCTCTAAGCAGGTGTGAGCGCGAAGGTCCTTTGCGCCCCAGACGGCGGTTCCATGAGCCACGACAGCGCTGCGGCCGACACGACGGATGCGCCGGCCGACATCCCGGCCGATCCCTGGCTCGCGCGCGCCCACATCCTCGTGGTCGACGACGAGCCGGGCATGCGCAACTTCCTCACCCGCACGCTCGCGCCCCGCTGCGCGCGGGTGGAGGCGGTGGGCGACACGGCCTCCGCCGGCCGGCTGATCGACGCCAGCCATTTCGATCTCATCATCCTCGACAACATCATGGCCGGGCGCACCGGCCTCGAATGGCTGAGCGACCTGCGCCGCGACGGCTTCTTCACCGAGGTGATCCTGATCACGGCCTTCGCGGATCTCGAGACCGCGATCGAGGCGCTCCGGGCGGGCGCGGCCGACTTCGTGCTGAAGCCGTTCCGCACCAAGCAGATCCTCAACGCCATCGCGCGCTGCCTCGACCGGGCGGCGCTGCGCCGGGAGAACTTCGTGCTGCGCCGCCAGCTCGGCGCGCAGGCGAAGCCCGAGGCGCCGGGGCGGCTGGTCGGGACCTCGCCCCAGATGGCGCGCATCCGCGAGATGGTGACGCGCGCGGCCGCGACCCCGACCACGGTGCTGATCACCGGCGAATCCGGCACCGCCAAGGAGATCACCGCCCGGGCGCTGCACGAGCAGTCGCCCTACGCCGCCAAGCCGTTCGTGCCGGTGAACTGCGCGGCGATCGCGGCCGAGATCATCGAGAGCGAGCTGTTCGGCCATGTGAAGGGCGCCTTCACCGGCGCCGCGTCCTCGCGCGAGGGGCTGTTCTTCTATGCGCAGGGCGGCACGCTGTTCCTCGACGAACTGGCCGAGCTGCCGCTGTCCCTGCAGGCGAAGCTGCTGCGGGTGATCGAGGACCGCAAGGTCCGGCCCGTGGGCTCCGACCGCGAGGTGCCGATCGACGTCCGGCTCATCGCCGCCACCAACGCCGATCTCACGGAAGCGGTGGAGGCGGGCCGGTTCCGTGCGGACCTCTATTACCGGCTCGACGTGTTCCGCATCCACCTGCCGCCGCTGCGCGAGCGGCCCGAGGACATCGAGCCGCTGGCGCGGATGTTCATGGAGCAGATCTCCGCCCAGCTCGGCCTGCCGCCGCTGCCGTTCGACCGCGACACCCTGCGGCGCTTCGAGGCCTATCCCTGGCCCGGCAACGCGCGTGAGCTGCGCAACCGGGTGGAGCGCGGCCTGATCCTCGGCGCGTTCGACGTGGGCGAGGACGAGGGCGCGCCGCAGGACGAGACGGAGGACCTCGCGGAGGTGGAGAAGCGCCACATGCTGCGGGTTCTGGAGACGGCCGGCGGCAACCGCGCCGAGGCCGCCCGGCGGCTCGGCGTCTCCCGCAAGACGCTCGACCGCAAATGCGCCGAGTGGAATGCCTGAGCGTCCGCCCTCGGGCTGGCGGCTGCGTTCGGTCCGCTCCCGGCTGCTCGCCATCGCGCTGCTGCCCATGGTGGTGGTGCTGCCGGTGGTGCTCGGCTTCGCGCTGTTCTGGTGGCTCGCCCAGTTCGACGCGCTGCTGGTCTCCAAAGCGAATGACGAGCTGATCGTCGCGCGGCAGTATCTCAGCCGCCTGAAGGAGAAGGGCGCGGAGCAGCTGTCCGCGCTCGCCCAGTCCGCGGCCTTCGCGGAGGCCGCGCGGGACGGCCGGATCGAGAGCCTGCTGGAGAGCCGGCGCATGGCGCTCGGACTCGACTTCCTGCGCCTCGTGGAGAACGGCGACGCCTCCGCGCCGGAGCGCAAGGTGGTGGAGGCGGCGCTCGCGGGCCGCGCGGAGAGCGCGCTCGATCTGTTCGAGCCCGACGAGATGGCGTGGCTCGCGCCCGGCATGGCCGATCGCGCGCGGACTTATCTGGTGCCGACCCCGAACGCGGCCGACACCGACCGGGCCGTGGAGCCGCGCGGGCTGGTGATCCACTCCGCGACCCCGGCGACGGGACCCGACGGCCGGCCGGCCGCGCTCGTGGGCGGAACGCTGCTCAACGGCAATCTCGGCTTCGTGGACACGATCAATGACCTGATCTACGCCCGTTCGAGCCTGCCCGCCGGCGGGCAGGGCACCGTGACGCTGTTCCTGGGCGACGTGCGGATCGCGACCAACGTCCGCCTGTTCGGCGACCGGCGCGCGCTCGGCACGCGGGTGTCGCGCGAGGTGCGGGACGCGGTGCTGGGGCAGGGGCGCACCTGGCTCGACAGCGCCTTCGTGGTCAGCGACCGCTACATCTCCGCCTACGAGCCGATCGTGGACGGCGAGGGACAGCGGGTCGGCATGCTCTATGTGGGCTTTCCTGAACAGCCGTTCCGCGAGGCGCGCTGGACCATGATCGGCGCCGTGGTCGCGGCCTTCGCGCTCGCGGTCGCGGTCACCGTGCCGTTCCTGCTCGGCCTCGCCCGGGCGATCTTCCGGCCGCTGGAGCGCATGAGCGAGACGATCGCGGCCGTGGACGCCGGGGACCTCGGCGCCCGCACCGGCGCGGTGCCCTGCGACGACGAGATCGGCCTCGTGGCGCACCGGTTCAACGATCTGCTCGACGGCCTCCAGGCGCGGGACGCGGAGCTGCGGGCCTGGGGCGCGGAGCTCGACGCCCGCGTCGCGGAGCGCACCCGCCAGCTCGAGGAGACGCGGCGCCAGCTGGTGATGTCCGAAAAGCTCGCCTCCATCGGCGAGATCACCGCCGGCGTCGCCCACGAGATCAACAACCCGATCGCGGTGATCCAGGGCAATCTGGAGGTCGCCCGCGACGTGCTCGGCTCCGCCGCCCGGGAGGTTTCGACCGAGTTCGACCTGATCGACCAGCAGGTCCAACGGGTGAACATGATCGTCACCCGCCTGCTGCAGTTCGCGCGGCCGGACGAATACGCCGGCTATGTGGAGACGGTGGCGCCGGGCGCCGTGGTGACGGACTGCCTCGTGCTCGTGCGCCATCTGCTGGAGCGCGCCGACATCGCGGTCCGCACGGAGGACGCCGCCCAGCGCGTGGTCGAGGTCAGCCGCACCGAGCTTCAGCAGGTGCTGATCAATCTGATGGTCAACGCCATCCACGCCATGCCGGACGGCGGCGCCCTGACCATCTCCACGCGCGACGAGGACCGCGCCGGGGCGCCGGGCGTCGCGATCCGCGTCGCCGACACCGGCGTCGGCATCGGCCCGGAGAAGCTCGACCGCATCTTCGACCCGTTCTTCACCGCGGGGCGGCACGGCGGCACCGGGCTCGGCCTCTCCATCAGCTACACGCTGGTGGCCCGCTACGGCGGCGCCATCACGGTGGAGAGCGAGGTCGGACGTGGCTCGGTCTTCGCGGTCTGGCTGCCGGTCGAGACGGACGCCGGACGAACGCCGGACGCGTGAGGCCGCGCGCCGCTTCCGCGCGGGCCGCACGCTCGGAGCGCGCCACGGTTTTCCTTGATCGTCTTACGGATCGAGACGGCCGTCTTTTCGGCGCAACGCGCCATCACGGCCTACTCGCGGGGAGGGAACGCGCGGCGAACACGGCGGCTCGGACTGCGCCGGCCATTGGGGGTCGCATGTGCGCCGCCTGTTCCGGCTTGCCCAACGTGTCGCGACCACAAACCCCAAGGCGCTTTTGGGGTTAGGTGGCTGGGGCGGGAGGATTCGAACCTCCGCATGGGGGAATCAAAATCCCCTGCCTTACCGCTTGGCGACGCCCCATCGCATGCTGCGACGCGAGCCGGATGGATAGCCGGAACCGGCCCGCGGCCGCAACTGCTTCGCGCGAAATCCCAGCCAGCGGTCGGCTCCGTCCAGACAGTGCGAAAGGTTGACGGTCGTGATGGCGGCGCCGAACGCTCAGACCATGATCGACCCGCGGCGGTCGCGGCCAGTGTTCCGGCCCGTCTCGATCGACATTGCCGGCACGCGGAAGATCGTCCGTTCGCCGACCCGGTTCATCCGCGTTCCGACGAGCGTAGAAACGTCCGCTGCGGTCTCCTCAATGAGTGAAATCACGATCTGCTTGCGCTGGAAGGGCTCGGCGGCGTCAGTTCCGCCGCCGTAAGAGATGAGGGCGGACACCGAGGCGCGAGCTCCAAATCGCAGAGGAGGCGGGAGCGTCTCGACGCGACGTGAGACGAGCGATGCGTCGCGTCTCGACGCCCGCGCCGAAGACCTCGAGCTTCGGTGAAGATCGACGCCGCCTTGGCCCTCAGAACATGTGGCTGTAGCGGGCGGTCTCCCAAGGGCTGATCGTCGCGTGGTACTCGCGCCATTCCTCGCGCTTGTAGGTGACGAACTCGTCGCGCAGCGACACGCCGAGCGTCTTTTCGACCAGCGGATCGGCCTCGAAGGCGTCGACCGCCTCTGCGAGGGTCTGGGGAAGGAACTCGATCCCGCGGGAGGCGCGCTCCGCTTCGGTCAGCTCGTAGAGATTGTCCTCGTTCGGAGCGCCCGGATCGAGCTTTTCGCGGACGCCTTCGAGGCCGGCCGCAAGCGCGAGCGCGGCCGCGAGATAGGGGTTCGCGGCGCCGTCGGCGTTGCGGCTTTCGCAGCGGCCGCCGCCCATGGGGATGCGGATCGAGTTGGTGCGGTTGTTGGAGCCGTAGGAGTTGAACACCGGCGCCCAGGAGAAGGTCGCCATGTCGCCGCGCCGCGTCAGGCGCTTGTAGCTGTTCACCGTCGGCGCGAAGGCCGCGCAGAGCGCCCGCCCGTGGCGGATGATGCCGGCGACGAAGTGGTAGCCGGTCTCCGACAGGCCGAGGCCGCGCGGGTCGTCCTTGGGGTCGCAGGCGAACAGGTTCGCGCCCGTCGTGATGTCGGAGAGCGACATGTTGAAATGCGCGCCGTTGCCGGTGCGGTTCGCGAACGGCTTCGGCATCATCGTGGCGATGAGGCCTTCGTCCTTGGCGTATTGCTTCGCCATCAGCCGGAAGAAGGTCAGCCGGTCGGCGGTCGTCAGCGCGTCCGAATAGGCGAAGTCGAACTCGAACTGGCCGTTCGCGTCCTCATGGTCGAGCGAATAGAGGTCCCAGCCGAGATCGTTGATGGTCTCGGCCACCCGGTCGACCCAGGAGAAGTTCGAGAGGAAGCCGCGGACGTCGTAGCAAGGCTTGACGAGCTTGTCGTCGGGATCGGGAATGGCGAGCGAGCCGTCGGCGAGCTGGCGCAGCAGGAAGATCTCGCATTCGATGCCGAGATTGAAGCCGAAGCCCATGCTGGCGGCTTCCGCCATCACGTTCTTCAGCAGCACGCGGGTCGACAGCGGATAGGGCGCGCCCTTGAGGGCGATGTCGGCCGGCGCCCAGGCGATCTTCGGCTCCCAGGGCAGCTGGATGAAGCGCGTGATGTCCGGCACCGAGGCGAACTCGTCCTCGTTCGGCGCCTGGCCGAGGCCGTCGACCGCATAGCCGGTGTAAAGCTCCGAGCCCGCCGCCATCTGCGGCAGGTGATCGAGCGGCACCACCTTGCCCTTCTGGGCGCCATGGATGTCGACATAGGCCCCGATGCAGTACTTCACGCCCTTGGCGCGGAGTTCGTCCATCACGGCTTTGACGTCCTCGGAGGCTTTCATCGCAACTCACTTAGGCTGGTGTTGAGCCGGCTCGTCGAAGCCGTGCGGAAGCGGCGGCGTCTCGGCGACGCCCCTGCGAATGAGGCCCGAGAGGTCCTCGACCATCCAGGCGAAGAGCTCCTCGCCCTTCGCAAGGCTCGCGAGGCTCGGGCGGCCGGTGACGCCGTTGAGGCTGGTGCGGTTCACGGGATGCGAGAACACGAGGCCCGCGGTCCGGTCCGGATCGTCGGCCTCCGCGAACCGCTCGGGCCGCGCGAGATGCGGGGCGACCGCCAGCATCAGCGAGGTCTCGGCGTCGTTCGCGTGCCAGTCGTCGGCGTCGGCGAAATGGGCCGCGCGGACGCGCTCGCTCAGGGTCGCGGTGTTGACGAGCGCGACCAGGAGGTCGTCGTGGCGGGCCCGCAGCAGTTCGAGCGCCGAGCGCAGCGGCGCGGCGTTGGTGACATGGGCGTTGACGATGAACAGCCGCCGGACGCCGGAGGCGTAGGCGCCGTCGCCGATCGCCGCGACCAGCTGCGTGGTCAGCACGGGATCGAGCGCGATCGTGCCCGGCCAGCGCCGGCTGTGGCCGAGCGAGCAGCCATAGGGCAGCGTCGGCAGCATGACGGCGCCGGTGGCGGCCGAAGCCGCCCGGCAGAGCGCGTCCGCCAGCACGAAATCCATGCCGCAGCCGAGATGCGGCCCGTGCTGCTCGGTCGCGCCGACGGGAAGGATCGCCGCGCCGTTGACCGCCGAAAGGTCGCCCGGAAGCTCGGTCCAGGTGCGTTCCGCCCAGATCATCAGTCCACCTCGTCGCCGGCCGCCGCCAGCCTCACCACCGGCGCGCCGGCCTCGCGGTCGTCGTCGGACGGCTCGTGGCGGTGGATCATCTGTTCCAGTCGTGTGAGCGTCGCCTTCAGCGCCGGATCGTCGAGGCTGCGCCCGCCGGCCGGCCGCAGCGCCGGAACCTCCATCAGCTCGACCACCTCGCCCGGATTGGCCTTCAGCACGAGGATGCGGTCGGCGAGCAGCACCGCCTCGTCGAGGTCGTGGGTGATGAACACCACCGTGACGTCGATCTTGCGCCAGATGTCGATCAGGTAGGTCTGCATCCGGGCGCGGGTCTTGGCGTCGAGCGCGGAGAAGGGCTCGTCCATCAGGAGAATGCGCGGCTGGATCGCGAGCGCGCGGGCGATCGCGACGCGCTGCTTCATGCCGCCGGACAGCTGCGCGGGATAGACGCCGGCGTAAGGCTCCAGCCCGACGAGGTCGAGCCATTGCCCGGCCTGCCGGTCGGCCTCGACCTTGCCGACGCCCGCCATCCGGAGGCCGAACGAGACGTTTCGCAGCACGGTGAGCCACGGGAACAGGGTGTAGCCCTGGAACACCATCGCCCGGTCCGGCCCCGGCCCCTCGACCCGCCGGCCGGCGACCTTGATCTCGCCGCCCTGGATCGTCTCGAGCCCCGCGATCGCGCGGACCAGCGTCGACTTTCCGCAGCCGGACGGTCCGACCACGCAGAGGAACTCCCTGCGATGGGTCACAAGGTCGATCCCGCCGAGCACCGTGCGCTCGCCGTCCTTGCCGTCGAAGGTTTTGACGAGGCCGGAGACTTCGAGGATCCGCTCGCGGGCTTTCAGTCGTGCGAAGCGGGCCGCGACCGCGTCGTCGTGGGCGAGGTCGCTCATGCCGTGGTCCTCCGCCACGGAAACAGCCAGCGCCCGAGCCGGGCGAGCGCGAGATCGCTGCCGAAGCCTACGACGCCGAGCACCAGGATCGCGGCGTAGACGTTGTCGAAGTGCTGGTAGCGGGCCTGCTGGGTGATGAAGAACGTGATGCCCGAGGAGGCGCCGACCAGTTCCGCGACGATCAGATAGGTCCAAGCCCAGCCGAGCAGGATGCGCTGGTCGTTGTAGAGGTCCGGCAGGATCGCGGGCGTCACCACCGAGCCGATCAGCTTGCCCCGCCGGGCGCCGAGCGTCTGGGCGGCTTCGAGCAGCGCGTGGTCGATCCGGCGCGTGGTCGCGGCGATGATCAGCACCTGCTGGAAGAAGGTGCCGATCACAACGATCGCGATCTTGGGCGCGTCGTAAATGCCGAGCACCGCGACGCAGAGCGCCCCGAAGGCCGGCGCCGGCAGGTAGCGGAAGAACTCGATGAAGGGCTCCGTCAGCCGGCCGATCGTGCTGTAGGCGCCGCACAGCACCCCGAGCGGCACGCCGATCAGCGAGGAGATCAGGAAGGCCCAGAAGATGATCTGGATGGAGCGCCAGAGGCTGACGCCCAACCGGAACTCGTCGCGCGTGTCGGCGGCGGGCGTCGCGGCGCTCCAGAGCGCGCCTGCGACCTCATGGGGCGCGGGCAGATAGACGGGATTCGCGGGCACGCCCTGCGGGGGTACGGACCCGGCGACTTTCGCGGCCTCGATCTCCTCGGCGAAGGTCGCCTTCGGAGCGCGCATGCCCGTCTGAAAATAGGCGACGTCGCCGGGATCCGTGATCTCGATCAGCGGATGCCACAGAAACGGCGCGTAGGAGACCGCGCACCACAGCGCGAGCGGCAGCGCGAAGGAGAGAACCCCGAGCACGAGCCGCGCCCGCGCCGTCGGGGCCCGTCCGACCGCGAACCAGCCTCCCGACGCCGCGGCGCGGCGGCGGGAGACCTTCGGCGACATGGGCGCGTCGGCCGTCATGACGCTCAGTGGGCCTGGGCGATCGAGGGGTCGATGTAGGATTTCACGTCCTGCGCGTCCTTGTAGACCCCGAACTTCACGTTGAAGGCGTCGGCGTAGCGCGACGAGCCGTAGAGCGAGCCGAAGCCGTCGGCGTCCTTGAACACCTTCGCGCCGTCGGCGAGGCTGAGCAGCTTGGTGCCCTTCAGGAAGCGGACATACTCCTCGGGCGGCACGCCGCTTCGGGTCGCCATCATCTTCACGGCCTCGCCTTGCGTCTTCGGATCGGAGATGAAGGCCACGACCTTGTCCCAGACGGCCACGAACTTCGCCCAGTCCTCCTTGCGCGCCGCCAGGCTCGCGGGCGAGACCGTGACGACGTCGTAGATCAGGCCCGGCTGGTCGGCCGAGGTGTAGAGCGGCCGCGCGCCGGGCGCCGCCTTCATGGCCTGGCCCGCCACCGGCTGCCACGCGCCGACGGCCGAGATGGCGGCGTCGGTGAAGACCTGCGGGGTGTCGTTGGTCTTGACGTTGACGATCTCGACGTCGGTGTCCTTCATGCCGGCCTTTTCGAGACCGTTGAGGATCAGCAGATGCTCGACGAGTCCGCTCTCGAGCCCGACCTTCTTGCCCTTCAGGTCTTTCAGGGTCTTGAGGCCCGGCTTGCCGACGATCATGTCGTTGCCGTTCGAATAGTCGGTGAGCATGATCATCACGCCCTTCGACCCGCCGGCGCCCATCACCAGCGTGTCGCCGTTGGTGACGGTCACGGCGTCGATCTTGCCCGCGCCGAAGGCCTCCATCGAGGCGGAGTAGTCGAACCACTCGAACTGGACGTCGACGCCCGCTTCCTTGAACCAGCCCTTGTCGATCGCGACCTGCCAGGCGACCCAGCCCGGCCAGTCGCTGTAGCCGACCTTCAGCGGCTCGGCCGCCGCGACCCCGGGCACGAACGCAA
Source organism: Methylopila musalis (assembly GCF_042679725.1). NCBI lineage: Bacteria > Pseudomonadati > Pseudomonadota > Alphaproteobacteria > Hyphomicrobiales > Methylopilaceae > Methylopila > Methylopila musalis. Next base: position 27,867 of record NZ_JBHTMX010000008.1, on the reverse strand, counting down.
GCGCCGCCAGCGACGCGGCGCGGATGAACCTCATGAGAGAGCGCATGCGGATCTCCTGTTGACGGTAATACGAAATGAAACAATCGTATTACCGATCATACATGCATGCGGCATGCCAACAGCGGGAACGAGATCATGACGAACAAACGGGAGCGCGCGACGACGGCCGCCGGCGGGGCCTCCGCGGCCGCGCCGCAGGGCCGCCGGCCGCTTGTCGGGCGGGTCAGCCTGTCGTTGCCGGAGGCGCTCGTGGCGGACCTCGACGCCATGGCGGCGAAGCGCGGATTCGCCAGCCGCTCACAGGCGGTGGCCGAGATCCTGATGCGGTCTCTCGCCGACCACCACTACGAGATCGGCGACGAGGTGATGGTCGGCACCATCACGCTGTTTTACGACCACCTGTCGACGGGCGTGGAGCAGCGGCTGGCCGACCTTCAGCGCGCGCATATCGACGAGGTGATCTCGTCGTTCCACGTCCACCTGACCAATCACCGGACGCTTGAGGTGCTGCTGGTTCAGGGACCCGCGCGCAAACTGCAGGCAATTGCCGACGAAATGACCACGCTTCGCGGCGTGGTGTCGGGCCATCTCCAGGTCGTGGGGGCGATCATCCCGCAGCTGCATCCGTTCATCCCGACGTGAGACCGGAACACAAGTCGACGTTTTGCAGGCTCGATTACGACATGGCGTCCTGAGAGCGGAGACGGCCAGCCGTTCTGCGGCCTATCGGGGATGTTTGACGCGGGCGAGAGACGGGAAGGTCCGACGACCGGTCCGCTGACTCGGAGAGGGGACCATGCAATCTACCTGTCCTGCCGGTTCGCATAGGCGTGAGCGTATGCTGCGGTCACGGCGCCAGCGTGCGGTCCATCGCGCGCCATCGTTCTAAGCTTCAGGACTGTCATCCTCGACGGCGATCAGGCCTGGAGAGCACGTAAGTCAGGTAGACTCCCCCAATGATCGCTCCGACGAGCCCGGCTGGAATCTGCCATGGGAACGCGATCATTCGTCCGAGCCAGTCGGCCAAAACCATGAGCCCGGCGCCGATCGCCATTGCGCCGACGAGGTTAGCGGCGGCCGTCTGGAGGCCGATGATCCTCGCCGCATGCGGGGCCATGAAGCCGACGAAGCTCAAAGGACCTACGGCGAGTGTCGCGACGGCCGTCGCGAGCGAGGCCGCGGCCATGAGCGCGGCGCGGGCGCCGCGCATTGGGACGCCGACCGCCCGGGACACGTCGGCGCCGAGCGGCAGGATGGCGAGCTGACGGGCAAGCAGCGGCGCTGAAGCGAGCGCGAGAATGGCGGCCAGCGCGGTGGCGAAAGCGTCCTCCATGGTCGCGCGGTAGGTCGATCCGGCGAGCCATGTGAGCAGCAGGCCGGCGCGCGGATCGCCGCTTGCGACGATGACCGAACTCGCCGAGCCGAGCAGCGCGGCCAGCATGACGCCTGCGAGCAGCATGTGGTCCGGCGCGAAGGACGACCGTCGTCCAAGCGCCAGGACGGCGGAGATCGCCAAGAGGGCGCCGCCGGCGGCTCCGGCGGTCACGGACAGCCGGTTGATCTCAAAGAAGAGCGCCACCCCGATCAGGCCGAGAGCTGCGCCCGACGAGACCCCGAGCAGTTCTGGGCTCGCCATCGGGTTGCCGGTGAGGCGCTGCAGGAGAACGCCCGCATAGGCGAGCAACGCGCCGGAGAAGCGCCGCCTTGGCGACCTCGACGTCTTGGTCCGGGGTCCCGGACCCGACCCCGATCCCGCCCACGCATTCGCCGTCGATCAGGATGGGCAGGCCGCCCGCGAGGTTGGTCAGGCGCCCGCCTGACGCGCTGGCGAGGCGCGGCTCCATTTCCGGAGAAAACCGACCCGTGGGCTGCCGATGCGAGGCCGCTGTTATCGCCTTCGACAGAGAGGTCTCCCGCGATACGAGCTTCGCGCCGTCGGTGCGCAGGAAGCCCAGAAGGTTGCCGCCCTCGTCCACGATCGAGACGTTCTGCGGCGCGCCGATCGCATCGGCCCTTTCGGCCGCCGCGGCGAGCATGCGCAGCGCTGCGGCATGGGTGAGGACGCGCCTCGGGCGGGTGAAGGCGGAGCCGGTCATGCCGCTCGGGCCTTTCTCGGGGCGTTTCCACGCGCTGCGAGAGGTGAGAAGGCGCGCGCTTCCGGACCGATGTACTCCGCCGCCGGCCGGATGATCTTGTTGTCGGACCGCTGCTCGATCACATGCGCGCACCAGCCGGCGGTTCGGGCCATGGCGAACAGCGCCGTGAACATCGACTGCGGCGCGCCGAGCATGTGGTAGACGAGCGCGCTGTACCAATCGACGTTCGGGAACATGCTCTTGGCGTCGGCCATCACGGCCTCTATGCGCTGAGCGATGTCGAACAGCCGCGACGAGGCGCCGTCCGCCACGAGCCGCGCTGCGACGTCCTTGATGACCTGGTTGCGCGGGTCGCCCGCGACGTAGACCGGGTGCCCGAACCCCATCACGACCTCCTTGCGGTCGATGCGCTCGCGCACGCCGTCCTCGGCCTCGTCCGGAGTGAGGTAGCGGCACATCTCCACAAAGGCCTGCTCGTTGGCGCCGCCGTGCTTCGGGCCGCCGAGCGCGCCGATCGCGCCGCCGATACAGGAATAGAGATCCGCTCCGGTTCCGGCGATCGAGCGCGCCGTGAAGGTCGAGGCGTTGAACTCGTGCTCGGCGTAGATGACGAAGGAGGCGTGCAGCGCCGCGACCTCGGCGCGCGAGGGAGCCGAGCGGCGCAGCATGTGGAGGAAGTGGCCACCGACGCTGTCGTCGTCGGTCTCGACCTCGATCCGGCGTCCGCCATGCGCGAAGTGCCGCCAGTAGGCGAGCATCGAGCCCATGCTCGCGACGAGCTTGTCGGCGACGTCGGTCGCGCCGCGCGGGTTGGAGCGGAGCGGCTCGGGCAGCACGCAGCCGAGCGCCGAGACGCCGCTCCGGAGCACGTCCATCGGATGCGCGGAGGCCGGCAGCGCCTCGAGCGAACGGCGCACCGCGTCCGGCAGGCCACGGGCCGCCTTGAGCTTCGCCTTGTAGGCCTGAAGCTCCGCCTCATTCGGCAGGTCGCCGTGGATCAGGAGATGCGCGACCTCCTCGAACGCGCAGGACGTGGCGAGGTCGACCACGTCGTAACCGCGATAACGCAGTTCCGCGCCACCGACGCTCGACAGCGCCGTGCGGCCGGCGACGACGCCCGACAGAGCGACGGATTTCTTGGGCGCGGGGCGCGCGGCGTCAGTGATGGCGAGGACCATTTTGCGTCTTCTCCACGTCGAATGCGGGCGGGGTTGAAGCGTGCGGCTGCGAGGCGTCGGAGGCCGCCGGTCCGTGTGGGCGGCGGCCTCCGCGTCGTCGGCGATCTAGCGTCCGTTGCGGGGCGTGTCCCGGACCATGGGAACCATCTGGTCGCCCCAGCTGCCGGAACCGTTGTGATAGCGGGACACCCGCGTCAGTTCGACGGACAGGCCGGACTCCACGGTCTTGATGATCGCGAGGTTGAGTCGGTGAACGGCGTCCGCCACACGTCGGAGCGCCCGGTCCTGTTCCGTCTCGTCGACTGGGCGGATCTTCCGGAATTCACCGGGCGGCGTCGGGCCGACGGCGGTCGGCGCCAGGAAGTCGATGGCCTCGACGCTCATTCCGCCGCCTCCCGGACGCTGGCCTTGTCCTCGAACTGGTCGGTCTCGGTCGAGTGATCCATGGCCGTGGTGGACGATGCGCCGCCGGTGATCGCCATGGAGACGGCGTCGAAGTAGCCGGTGCCGACCTCGCGCTGGTGGCGCGTCGCCGTGTAGCCATTCGCCTCGGAGGCGAATTCGGCGTTCTGCAGCTCCGAATAGGCCGCCATGCCGCGCGCCGCGTAGCCGCGGGCGAGTTCGAACATGCCGTGGTTGAGCTGGTGGAAGCCCGCCAGCGTCACGAACTGGAACTTGTAGCCCATGGCGCCGAGTTCGCGCTGAAACTTCGCGATCGTGTCCTTGTCGAGGTTTCGCTCCCAGTTGAACGAGGGCGAGCAGTTGTAGGAGAGCAGCTTGCCCGGGAACTTGGCGTGGATCGCCTCGGCGAAGAGACGCGCCTCCTCGAGGTTCGGCTTCGAGGTCTCCCACCACAGCAGGTCCGCGTAGGGCGCGTAGGCGAGGCCCCGCTGGATGCAGGCCTCGACGCCGCATTTGTAGCGATAGAAGCCCTCCGGCGTGCGCTCGCCTTTCTCGATGAACAGCGCATCGCGCTCGTCGATGTCGGAGGTGATGAGCTTGGCCGATTCAGCGTCGGTGCGCGCCATCACGAGGGTCGGCGTGCCCATGACGTCGGCCGCGAGCCGCGCCGCCACGAGGTTGCGGATGTGCGCCTGGGTGGGGATCAGAACCTTGCCGCCGAGATGGCCGCACTTCTTCTCCGAGGCGAGCTGGTCCTCGAAGTGCACGCCCGCCGCGCCCGCCTCGATATAGGCCTTCATGATCTCGAACGCGTTGAGCGGACCGCCGAAGCCGGCCTCGGCGTCGGCGACGATCGGGGCGAACCACGAGTCGACCGAACGCTTGTCCTCGGCATGCTCGATCTGGTCGGCGCGCTGGAGCGTGCGGTTGATCTTGCGGCAGAGCTCAGGGCCCGAATTCGCAGGGTAAAGGCTCTGGTCAGGATACATCGCGCCCGCGACGTTCGCGTCGGCGGCGACCTGCCATCCCGAAAGATAGATCGCGTCGAGGCCGCCGCGAACCATCTGCATGGCCTGGTTGCCGGTGACCGCGCCGAGCGAGTGCACGTAGGGCCTGTTCCTCAGCATGTGCCAGAGCCGGTTCGCGCCGTAGATCGCGAGCGTGTGGCTGACCTGCAGCGAACCGCGCAGGCGCTCCACATCGGCGGGCGAATAGGGACGCTCGACGCCGTCGAAGCGGCCGGAGGGCGTGTTGGGAACGAGCTTCTCGAAAGCGGTCATCGGATCTTTCCTCAGCGAAAGGCGCGCTTGCGCCGTCGTGTGACGGTCGCAATATTCACAAACGCAAACCCCGAGAAAACCACTGAAAAAGCGAAGGTTTGCGAAGTGAAATTTGCGAATTTGCGAAGTTTGCAAATTCGCGCGGCGCGAAGGACGACGCGATGCGCAAGACGTTCATGGGGGTGCGGCTCAAGCGGCTCAGAGAAGAGCGCGGCATGACGCAGGCCGCGCTCGCAGCCTCCCTCGATCTGTCGCCGAGCTACCTGAACCAGATCGAGAACAACCAGCGCCCGCTCACCGTCCCGGTGCTGCTGAAGCTCAACGGCGTGTTCGGCCTCGACGTGCAGCTCTTCGCCGAGGACGACGAGGCGCGGCTCATCGCCGACCTGCGCGAAGCGCTCGCCGACCCTGCCGCCGTCGAGACGGTGTCGACCAGCGAGCTTCGGGAGATCGCAGGCGCGATGCCGGCGGTCGGTCGCGCGATCGTCACGTTGCACCGGCGCTATCGTCACGCCGCCGAACAGGCCGAGGCGCTCGCCGCGGGGCTGTCGCCGGGAGCCGAAGCGGCAGGCCTCGCGCCCCTTACCCCTTACGAGCAGGTCCGCGACTTCTTCTACGCCCGGCACAACCATTTCGGCGAGCTCGATGAGGCGGCCGAGCGCCTCGCGGGCGAGCTCGGCGCATTCGGGGCCAGCGCTGCGGGGCGGCTGACCGATCTGCTCGAGCGCCGCCACGGCGTGCGGGTCGTCGTGGCGGACGAAGCCGACGATCGAGCCGACGCCAAGCTGTTCCGTCGCAGCTCCGACGCGCTCCATCTGTCGAGCCGGATGCGTCCGGGCCAGATTGCGTTTCAGATCGCGACGCAGCTCGCCTACTTCGAGCAGGGCGAGGCGATTGACCGGCTGGCCGACGAGGCCGCGCAGGGAAGCGCCGAGACGCGGTCGCTGGCCCGGATCGGGCTCGCGCATCACTACGCCGGGGCGCTGCTCATGCCCTATCGCCCCTTCCTCCACGCCGCGGAGACCGGGCGCTACGACATCGAGGCGCTCGCCGAGCGCTACGGCGTCGGCTTCGAGACGATCTGCCATCGCCTTTCGACCCTGCAGCGCCCGAACGCGCGCGGCGTGCCGTTCGTGTTCATCCGCGTCGATCGCGCCGGCAACATCTCGAAGCGTCAGTCGGCGACCGACTTCCACTTCTCGCGCGTCGGCGGCGCCTGCCCGCTCTGGAACGTCTACGAGGCGTTCGCCCAGCCCGGACGCATCCTGACGCAGGTCGCGCAGATGCCGGACGGGCGCTCCTACCTCTGGGTCGCCCGGACGGTCGAACGTTCGGCGGGACGGTACGGCGCCATCCGCAAGAGCTTCGCGGTGGGACTCGGTTGCGACCTCCGCCATGCGGAGCGGCTCGTCTATTCGAAAGGCCTCGACCTGTCCGATCCCGGGGCCGCGACCCCGATCGGCGCCGGCTGCAAAGTGTGCGAACGTCCACGCTGCCCCCAGAGGGCCTTTCCGCCGGTCGGAAGAAAGCTCGTCATCGACGAGGCCAGCCGCAGCGTGGCGCCATACGCCTCGGGCTGAGCCTGTCCGCTCCGGGCTCCGTGGGGACATTGGGGATAACCGCATCGGCGGATTGACGCTTGCAGGCGCTCAGACCCAATATCTAGTCGTCGAGGTTCTCCCAAGTCGCAAGATGCGGGAGCTAAGAGGGAAGCCGGTGAGCCTTCGGGCGATGCCGGCGCTGCCCCCGCAACTGTAAGCGGCGAGCCAAGGTCCACCGAACGTCACTGGGGCGAGAGCCTCGGGAAGACAGGACCGACGGCGCTGACCCGCGAGCCAGGAGACCTGCCCCGACCGAATGAAACGTCCTCGGGCGGGGTGTCCCGGTGGATCGCTTGCGGTCGGCCGTCCCGCCTGTCGGGAACCCTCACGACCTCTCGCGTCCGCGTGGCCTCGTCCCCAACAGGTTTTCGGGGTCTGAAGCCGATGTCTCTCTCCATCTCCCAGGATCGCGCCGCCACCGGCGCGCCGGTCTTCACCGACGCCGAGCGGCCCGGAAAGGTCGCCGCGCCCGCGTTCCACGTCATCCGCCGCAACGGTTCGGTGACGCCGTTCGACGGCTCCAAGATCGCGGTCGCGGTGACCAAGGCGTTCCTGGCCGTCGAGGGCTCCGGGGCCGCCGCCTCGCGGCGCGTCCATGAGGCGGTAGAGGCGCTCACAGCCGACGTTGTCGCGACGCTCACCCGGCGCGCCGACGCCGACCGCGCGCTGCACATTGAGGACATCCAGGATCAGGTCGAGCTCGCGCTGATGCGCGGCGGCCACCAGAAGGTCGCCCGCGCCTATGTGCTCTATCGTGAGGCTCGGGCCGAGGCCCGGCGCGCAAAGGCCGCGCCTGCCGAAACCGCGACGCCCTCGCTCCATGTTCGCCACGCCGACGGTTCGATGGTCCCGCTCGACGAACGCCGTCTGGCGCTGATCATCGCCGAGGCCTGCGAAGGCCTTGAGGGCGTCTCCACCGAGGCGGTCGCGGCCGAGACCCGCCGCAATCTCTATGACGGCGTCTCGCCGACAGAGCTGCAGCAGGCGCCCGTGATGGCGGCCCGCACGCTGGTCGAGACCGAGCCGAACTACGCCTATGTCAGCGCGCGCCTGCTGCTCGACATGCTGCGGACCGAGGGCCTGTCGGCGGTCCATGGCCGCGCGATCTCGGCCACGCAGGCCGACATGGCCGAGGCCTATCCCGACTACTTCCCGGCCTTTATCAAGGCGGGCGTCGCCGCCGGGCTGATCGACGCCGAACTTGAGCGCTTCGACCTCGCCCGGCTCGCCGCCGCGCTGAAGCCCGAGCGCGACCTCGACTTCCAGTTCCTCGGTCTCCAGACGCTCTACGACCGCTACTTCCTGCACACGGGCGGACAGCGCATCGAGCTGCCGCAGGCATTTTTCATGCGCGTCGCCATGGGCCTTTCGCTCCGCGAGATCGACCGCGAGGCGCGCGCGATCGAGTTCTACGACCTGCTGTCGAGCTTCGACTTCATGGCCTCCACCCCGACCCTGTTCAACTCGGGCACGACGCGCCCGCAGCTTTCCTCCTGCTTCCTGACCACGATCGCCGACGACCTCGACGGCATCTTCAAGGGCGTGAAGGACAACGCGCTGCTCGCGAAGTATTCCGGCGGCCTCGGCAACGACTGGAGCCGCGTGCGCGGCCTCGGCGCGCACATCAAGGGAACCAACGGCGAGAGCCAGGGCGTGGTGCCGTTCCTGAAAGTCGCGAACGACACCGCGATCGCGGTCAATCAGGGCGGCAAGCGCAAGGGCGCGGTCTGCGCCTACCTCGAGACCTGGCACGTCGACATCGAGGAATTCCTCGATCTCCGCAAGAACACCGGCGACGACCGCCGCCGCACCCACGACATGAACACCGCGAACTGGGTTCCGGACCTCTTCCTCGAGCGTGTCGAGGCGGATGGCCAATGGACACTGTTCTCGCCCGATGAGACGCCGGACCTGCATGATCTCTACGGCCCGGCGTTCAAGGCTGCCTACGAGGCCTACGAGGCCAAGGCCGCCCGCGGCGAGCTCAAGGTCCACAAGTCGATGCGGGCGCTTGACCTGTGGCGGCGCATGCTCACCATGCTGTTCGAGACCGGGCACCCCTGGATCACCTTCAAGGACCCCTGCAACATCCGCTCGCCGCAGGGCCATGTCGGCGTGGTGCATTCCTCGAACCTCTGCACCGAGATCACGCTCAACACCTCGGACGACGAGGTCGCGGTCTGCAATCTGGGCTCCGTGAACCTCGCGGCGCACGTCACCGCCGAGGGCCTCGACGTCGTCAAGCTCGCGCGCACGATCGCGACCGCGATGCGGATGCTGGACAATGTCGTCGACATCAACTTCTACACGATCCCCGAGGCGCGCCGCTCGAACCTGCGCCACCGCCCGGTCGGGCTCGGCATCATGGGTTTTGAGGACGCGCTGCAGACGCTGCGCATTCCTTACGCCTCCGACGAGGCGGTGCGCTTCGCCGACCAGAGCATGGAGGCGCTGAGCTTCCACGCCATCTCGGCCTCGGTCGACCTTGCGGCCGAGCGCGGCCGCTATCCGAGCTTCGAGGGCTCGCTCTGGTCAAAAGGGATCCTGCCGATCGACTCGATCGAGCTGCTGTCGGACGCCCGCGGCGGCCTCGAGATGGACCGTTCGGCGACGCTCGACTGGGAGCCGCTGCGCGAGCGGGTCAGGACCGTCGGCACGCGCAACTCCAACTGCATGGCGATCGCCCCGACCGCGACGATCTCAAACATCTGCGGCGTGTCGCAGTCGATCGAGCCCGCCTACCAGAACCTCTTCGTCAAATCGAACATGTCGGGCGACTTCACGGTCGTGAACGCGGCGCTCGTCCGCGACCTGAAGGCCCGCGGCCTCTGGGACGAGGTGATGGTCTCTGACCTGAAATATTTCGACGGCAGCCTCTCGGCGATCGACCGCGTGCCGGGCGAATTGAAAGCCCTCTACGCCACCGCGTTCGAGATCGAATCCTCCTGGCTGATCGAGGCGGCGTCGCGCCGTCAGAAGTGGATCGACCAGGCGCAGTCGCTCAACCTCTACATCGCGAGCCCCTCGGGCAAGGCGCTCGACGCGCTCTACCGGCTCGCGTGGAAGCGGGGTCTCAAGACCACCTACTACCTGCGCTCGCGCTCGGCGACCCATGTGGAGAAGTCGACCCTCAAGGGCGTCGACGGGCGGCTGAACGCCGTCACCTCGGTGGGCGTGGCGGCCCAGCCGATCATGATCCGCGAAGGAGCCGTCTGCTCGATGGACGACCCCACCTGCGAGGCCTGCCAGTAGGTCCAGCGCTTCTTGTCCCGGCCTTGAGCCGGGACCCGAAATCGCAACGCCGTCATGCCAGTCTTCGCGGGCATCCACGACTTCTCTCCGGTCGCCGCCGTTCGACGTCCAAGTCGTGGATACCCGGCTCCGCCGGGCATGACTGATCCTCCCTTTCAGAGCGTCCGTCGCTCGAAACGCAAGTGAGACGTCCCATGCTCGACTGGTCCGAACCCTCCGCCACACCGGCCCGCACGATCCCGCTCCCGCAGGCCTCCGCCGACCCCACCGGGCTCGGCGCGATCGACCGCTCGGGCGGCCGCGTCTCGGTCGACGAGAAGCGGATGATCAACTGCCGCGCCGACGTGAACCAGCTTCTTCCGCTCAAGTACAAATGGGCGTGGGAGAAGTATCTCGCCGGGTGCAACAACCACTGGATGCCAACTGAAGTCTCGATGCAGGCCGACATCGCGCTCTGGAAGTCGCGCGACGGGCTGACCGCCGACGAGCGCCGCATGGTCAAGCGCAACCTCGGCTTCTTTGCGGCGTCGGAGAGCCTTGTCGCCAACAACATCGTGCTGGCGATCTACCGCCACCTCACCAACCCGGAATGCCGCCAGTATCTGCTGCGACAGGCCTTCGAGGAGGCCGTCCACACCCACACCTTCCAGTACATCGTCGAGAGCCTCGGCCTCGACGAGGGCGAACTGTTCAACATGTACCGCGAGGTGCCGTCGATCACCGACAAGGCCGCCTGGGCGCTGAAGCACACCCAGCATCTCGACGATCCGGACTTCCGCACCGGCACGCCCGCGGCCGACACCGCGTTCCTGCGCGATCTCGTGGCCTTCTATGTCGTGTTCGAGGGCATGTGGTTCTACACGGGCTTCGCGCAGATCCTGTCGCTCGGGCGGCGCAACAAGATGGTCGGCGTCGCCGAGCAGTATCAGTACATCCTGCGCGACGAGAGCATCCACCTGAACTTCGGCGTTGACGTCATCAACCAGATCAAGGCGGAGAACCCGCATCTCTGGACGAGCGCCTTCCAGAACGAGATCCGCGCCATGCTGCGCGAGGCGGCCGAGCTTGAGTCGGCTTATGCGCGCGACACGATGCCTACGGGCTTCCTCGGGCTCAACGCGGCGTCGAGCGAGCAGTACATGCGCTTCATCGCCAACCGCCGCTGCGCGCAGCTTGGCCTGTCTCCGGCCTTCGAGGCGGCGGAGAACCCGTTCCCGTGGATGTCCGAGGCGATGGATCTCAAGAAGGAGAAGAATTTCTTCGAGACCCGGGTGATCGAATACCAGAACGGCGGCGCGCTGGCGTGGGACTGAAGCGTACGACCACGACGCGATCGGAGGACGGCGCCGGTCGGCTGACCTCGCGGCGAATGCCTGTGTCGTTCGACCGCTTTGCCTCCACGAGGGTCGGGGCGCCATCCGGGTTGATGGAGAGATGCACCAACGGCCTCCGCCGCCGTCCTGACCGGCGATCGACTGCTTGCGCGACACGAGGATGAAGCGGCGATGAGACTGGCTGTCGATCTGATCGCCGACCAACAGCTCGGTAATCCGACCGTGCCGGTGCTCGACGTGATCGCGATGGCGGTGAACGTGCCCAGTTCGAGGCTACGCGAGGAGTCCGCCGCTGGCAGGTCGCGCCAAGGCGAGCCGGTCCGCAGCACGTGGAAGACGCCGTTCATCAGCCGCCGGTCGTGGAGCCGGGCGACGCCCCGTGGCTTGTTCGGGAGCAGCGGTTCTATCAGCCGCCACTCGGCCTTGCTCGGATCGTAGCGCCACCGTTATGGGGTCAGGACCGAGCCGCCAACGCCGCGTGGTCCAGGATCGTAATCTTGCCACGTTGAAGCTCGATCGCTCCTGCCGCCTGCAATTTCTTGAGACCCATCGTGACCCATTGCCGGCTCACGCCGACCATGTCGGCGATCTCCGAACCGGTGATCGGGAACTGGATCTCCAGGCCGTGTTCGGTCCTAACGCCATAAAGCTCGCCCAGATGCTCGAGCAGACCGCTGATGCGCTCCGAGGCCGAGCGCGTGCCGAGCGCCTGGGACATTGCCGCGTAGCATCGGCCCTTGAAAGCGAGCGCATCAATCAGGCCCAAAGCCAGGTTCGGAATCCGCCCGCATAGCATTTGGAGCGTGTCCGTAGGTAGAAACACCAGACTGGTGTCTCGGATGGCGATACCTGACCACATGTGGGGGTTGTGACCGAAGACGTCGGGCCCCCCGATGAAGTGTCCGGTGAACCAGATCGCGCGTGTGATCCTCCGGCCAGTGTCCGCCTCAAAGAACACCCGCACGCCGCCGGATTGTATGATGAAAATACCGTCTTGCCGCTGTCCCTGGCGGAAAACGAGAGAATGACGCCGCGCGAGGCGATGTTCGCAATACGGCGCAACGGCCAGACGCTCGCTTTCCGTCAGCCGGCCGAAGATGCTCGCGCGTGGATCATCGACGCCTCCTGCGCTCGATAATATCAGCGCGCGTCGGTCGCCTGGGCCCTGTTTGGGTCCAGGCTTTCGTTCGACCGCGAGCTGCGTCGCCTTGCCGTCCCCGCCAGCGTCTGTGCCTATCATTCGGCTTCGATCTGGAACGGTCGGTTGAGCTCCAGCACGCGCTCCGCCGGCGGATACCAGCCCTGGGCCGCGTGGCTGTCATCGTGGAGGTAGCACCGAACACGCACCAGCGGCGACCCATTGGTGAACGTGAAGTGCCGGCTCATGGGAGGGCATGTCACGAAGGAGTGGTACTTTGAGAGCTGCGCGCAGTTGACGAAATTCGTGCCCCAGCGCCGCTCGACGTGACTGCGGCCGGAAACGACGTCGTCCGGATACGTGTGGGTGTGGCCGCCGAGCCAAAGGTCTACGGCGCCGGGATTGGCCTCCAGATAACGCTCGAACCGCTGCGCCTTCGGCTCGTCGTCGACGAAATAGAGATAAGACGCGCCTTCCGGGACGCCGTCGACGCCGTGGTAGAGACCGTGCCTGTAGCGCCCGTCCGGATAGCGCGACACGCCCTCATAGTCCCCGGAGCCGACAGTCGTCTCCCGCAGCATGTGATGGTGACAGCTGACGACCACGTCGCCGCGCCGGCCGGCCGCCTCCACCTCGTCGCGCCACCATTCCCAGGTCTCGCCGGTGACCGCGCCGGCGGGCGAGCCTCCGCCGAAATCCTGGCGGCCGACGGGATAGGGCAGGTCGTTGCGGTCGCTCATCATCAGGAAGCGGATGTTGCCGACCTGGAACGCGTACCGGTCCCATTCGCCCGTGACGGGATAGGGCCGCCGCGACGCATGGACTCCCGACGTCTCGGGGAATTCGCCCAGGGGATCGACATACTTGCGGAACCACCAGTTCGCCGGCTTCCCCTGGCTGGAGGCCGCGCTCCCGGCCGAAGCGTCGTGGTTGCCGGCGATGGGGTAGATCTGCTCGCGACGGTGGGCGCGGAGCGCCCCGTATTGCCGGACCACCTCGACGCCCTGCTCGTCGTCGGGCAAGTCCCAATGGCCCGCGTTGTCGCCGAGGTCGAGGGCGATCTCCCAATGAAACGGCGGGCCGCCGAGATCGCCGCCTTCCTCCGACTGGCGCAAGGCCGTCGCCAAGCTTTCCGGATAACCGGCGGGCGGCGTGAAGGACATGCCGTGACGGATCGCAGCGGAGACCGCCTTGTCCGTCGCGACGTGAGCGTCTGAAAAGACCCAGAGCGCGAAGGTTCGGCTCGCCGGCCTGGATGAACTCGTCATATCGGATGTCCTGAAAAAACGGCGTCGCCGCGCCGATCGCGCTTCCGGGCGGCGCGGCGCCTCCCGGATGATCCCGGCCGCGCCGCAGAGGCGGTTACTGGAACAGCCGACTCGTATCGGCCTTGGCCCGGATCAGGCCGTTCTCAAAGGCGGCGGCGGCCCGGATCTCGATGGCGGTCCGCTCGGCCGGCGTGACGGCGACGTTGATGTCCTCGACCGTCTTGGCGTCGTAGTTCGGATCTTCCTTCGAGACCTCGCTCACCACGGATGCGGGAACGCGAAGCGCTTCGCCGAACCAGCCGGCGGCCTGCTCGCGATTTTGGCCGATGTAGAAGATCGAGTCGCGAAGCGCCGTCAGGTACTTCCCCACCGTCTCCGGGTTCCTGGCGAGATAGTCGGCCTTCACGATGCCGACGAACTTGATCGGCCAGGTGTGGACCACGCGGGCGCCGGTCTGCTGCTGCAGCCGGAAGACCTGCGGCTGCCGGATCACCACGGCGTCCACGGACGCGTTGGAGAGCGCGGCCGCGAGTTCGCTCGGCGCGATGTTGACGAGCGAGACCTTGCCTTCCAGCTTCTCTTCCTTGAGCCAGATCAGCGTGTCGAGGTGGCTGTCGGAGTTGAACGACACGCCGAGCTTTCGGCCCGACACGTCGGGGGCGCTTTTGATGGGGCTGTCTTTCGCCGTGACAAGCGAATGGCTCGACTGGCCAAGGATGGAGACGATCTTGACGTCGCCCGGCAGCTTCGAGGTATAGGCCGCCACAGGAAGGACGCTCGTGACGACCGCGTCGATCGACCCGGCGGCGAGTGCCTCCATCATGGGCGGGCCGTACTGGAACGGCGTGAAGGTGGCGTCGAGACCTACCTTCTTGGCGATCCCGGCCTTCTCCATCGTCACGACGATCTGGCCGTTCATGCCGCTGGGATAGGCGATCCGGATCTGGTTGGTTTCGGCGCCGGCGCCGCCGGCGGCGGTCAGGGCGAACGCGAGGGCGATGAGGCGGGCGCCCCGGAAGAGACGTGATGTGCGCATGGCGAGGCTCGTGGACGTGTGGAGGGTCATACGTTTTTCCAAGGCACGAGCACGCGGCGCTCGATGGCCTCGAGAAGCAGGGACATGGCGGCGCCAAGCAGGCCGATGACGCACATGCCGACCAGGACGTAGCCGGTCTCCAGCGCCAGCCGGTTCGCCTGGATCATGTAGCCAAGGCCGGAATGGGCGGCGATCAGTTCGGCCGTGACGACCGCCATCCACGACTGTCCGAGCCCGATGCGGAGCCCGGTGGCGATCATCGGCATCGCCGACGGCAGGTAGATCCGCAGCAGAAGATGGCGCCCCCGGCCGCCGAGCGTGCGCGCGGCGTGCACGTGCTGCGGCAGGACGGATGCGCCTCCGGCGTAGGAATTGATGAAGATCGGGAAGAAGGCTGCGAGCGCCGTGATGAACAGGCTCGGCGGGTCGCCCACGCCGAACCAGAGGATCGCGATCGGGATCCACGCGATCGGCGGTATCGGCCGCAGAAAGAGCACGATGGGCGACAACAGCAGGCTGAGGGGACGGAACGACGCCATGGTCAGCGCGAGCGGCACGGCGATCGACGCGGCGATCGCAAACCCGCCGACGACGCGCTTGAGCGACGCGGCGACGTCGGCCAGCAACGTTCCGTCCGCCAGCAGCGCGGCGAAGCCGACCGCGACCTCGCTCGGCGGCGGCAGCAGCACGGCGTTGCCCAGGCCGACCGACGCCACGCTCCAGAGCGCTACGAACAGCGCGACGCCCGCAGCCGACCAAGCCAGGCGCGCGACGAGGTCCCGGGATCGAGCGAAGCCGCTCATGACCCCGACGCGCCGCCTGCGCGGAACACCTTCAGGGTTTCCTCCCGGATGAGGCCGAAGATTCTCTGTCTGATCCTGCGAAACGCCTCAGATCCGATGACCTCGGGACCGCGTGGACGCGGGATGTCGACGACGATCTCCTGCCGGATGCCGCCCGGCGAGGTCTTCATGACGAGGATCCTGTCCGACAGGAAGATCGCCTCGTCGATGTCGTGGGTGACGAAGACGATCGTCGAGTGGAACTCGGACCAGAGCTTGAGCAGTTCCTCCTGCATGATGGAGCGCGTCTGGGCGTCGAGCGCTCCGAACGGCTCGTCCATCAGGAGAACGGGAGGATTGACCGCGAGCGCGCGGGCGATGCCGACCCGCTGCTTCATCCCGCCTGAAAGGCTTTCTGGCCAGGCCGCCTCGTAGCCTTCCAGGCCGACTGTCCTGAGGAGCTTGCGGGCGGCGCCGAGAGGATCGGCGAAGCCGAGCATTTGCGGCCCGAAGGCCACGTTCTCCAGCACGGTCATCCACGGAAACAGCGAATGCTGCTGAAAGACGACGCCGCACTTGGGCTGCGGCCGGGAGACGGCGACGCCGTCGATGGCGACGGAGCCGCCGGTTGGCTGAACGATCCCCGCGATGACGTTCAGCAGCGTCGACTTTCCGCATCCCGAGGGACCAAGCAGGGCTACGAATTCGCCCCCGCCCACCGCGAATGAGACATTTTCCAGAGCCGTGTTCCGCCCCGCGCGGCTCTTGAAGGCGACCGTCAGATCTGTCCCGGCGATGCGCCCGCTCCCGCGATCCTCAGTGACGGGGAGCTCGGAGAGAGGAGCCGCCGATGATGGCGTTGGGGCTGGCAGGGCGTTCATGATCGCTCGTCACGCGACGTGTCGTCGCTCTGAGCTCACTCTTAGAGACGCAGCCGATCCCGATAAACCTATTTCGTCCATAGAATGACAATAAATTGCCTTCGGACGCCCGGCGTTCCGTGGTCATGGCCGGCCCCCATCGAGCGGTCCGGTATCAATGTTGGTTCATGACCGACGCTGACGCGACAGCTGGAGTGGCTGGCGGAGCTGGTCGGGGTTGCGCAGCCGGCCACAGCGCGACCTCGGGCGCAGGCGTCCTTTAGCCGAGCGCCGAGTGTGGGCTTACGGCGTTGTAGTGCCGCCGCCAGCCTTCGATCGTCGATCACGGTGGACATCCTGAACTTGCGGCCGTCGTGCGTGCGATCCTCGAACGTCGTAGGATCAGACGTGATTGGGTCGCTCCGGACGAAGCCGGACGCACGAGCCGTCGTTGAGCCACAGTCTCCCGCGCCTGGGCTGCTTCGCCGGGGCCTTCAGCCCCTCCCGTCGCCAAATCCGTTCGACGCGGGTCAGGTTCACGCTCCAGCCGGCGAAGCGCAGCAGAGCCGCAATCCGCCGGTAGCCGTAGCGGCTCTACTGGACGGCGAGCGTCACGATGTCAGCGGTAAACGCGGCCTCGTCTTCGGGCCGTCTTGGGACCTTCCGCGTCGCCCTTCAGGCCGCCATACTCGGTGCGCCAGCGGTAGACGTGACTTCAATCACGCCGATCGAACGGATCGCCTCAGCGACCGGACGACCCTGCGCCGTCAGAACCTCGACCTGCCGCAGCTTCGCGACGATCTCTTCAGGCGCGCGCCTCCTC
Source organism: Methylopila musalis (assembly GCF_042679725.1). Taxonomy (NCBI): domain Bacteria; kingdom Pseudomonadati; phylum Pseudomonadota; class Alphaproteobacteria; order Hyphomicrobiales; family Methylopilaceae; genus Methylopila; species Methylopila musalis. The sequence goes on along the minus strand of NZ_JBHTMX010000008.1, from coordinate 10,817 downwards.
CTCGGCATCAAACAGTCCTCCACTGGCCAAAAGCCGTACAGCAGGGAGGACCCCTTCTCAGGGGGCGCCAGTGTTCGACGCGGGCGAGAGACGAAAAGGTCGGGCCACCCGTCCGCTAAGTCGCGGGAAAGACAGGACAACTTGCCCAGCCTGAAAATTTCGGAGTTCGCAGGGAGTGTTTGGTGGAGCCAGGCGGAATCGAACCGCCGACCTCTTGAATGCCATTCAAGCGCTCTCCCAACTGAGCTATGGCCCCACCGGGGTGCGGTCCGCTGCGGCGTTGGGATTTAAGCCGCGGACCGGACGTAGAACTCGCAGTCGGCTCCGTTGCCGCCGGGTGTCGGCGAAGTCGGAGCCGCAAGCGTGAACCTTAGCGGTCCCCGCCTCAAGTCAGCCTCTTGCGAGGGCGTGACGGAAAAGTGGTGGAGCCAGGCGGAATCGAACCGCCGACCTCTTGAATGCCATTCAAGCGCTCTCCCAACTGAGCTATGGCCCCACCGGGGTGCGGTCCGCTGCGGCGTTGGGATTGAGCCGCGGACCGGACAGTCAGTGCGTCCCGCCGAAACGGGAAGCGCCTCGCCTGGGCTTTAAGGCCGGCGAGGCCGCCGCCCCATGTGGACCGGGGCGGCGCTCCTAGAACCACGATTCGATGCGCGGTTCAAGCCTCTTCGTCTTTTTCCCGATCGCCGATGATTTCCGTCACGTCGTCGTCGGAATCCTCGTCGGCCTCGAGGAAAGCTTCGGCGTCGTCGTCACCGTCGACGTCCACGTCGTCCGCGTCGTCGTCGGCGCTCTCCTTGCCGCTGGAGGTCTCCGCGTCGGCGTCCTCGAGCGAGATGGTGTCGACGTCCTCGGCGACCTCCTCGTCGTCGTCCGCGTCGGCGCGTTCGGCCGCCTTGTCGGCGACGGCGCGCAGCTTCTTCGAGGTGATCGGCTCGAAGGCGCTCGCCGGGTAGGCGACGCCGGTGTAGGGCGAGACGATCGGGTCGCGGTTAAGGTCGTAAAACTTGCGCCCGGTTTCGGGGCACACGCGCTTAACGCCGAGTTCAGGCTTGGCCAAGGCGTTCATCCTGCAGTGGTCGAGAAAACGAGCCGGTGGATTGACGCGGGCGGGCAGGGCTGTCAAGAGCCAAACGCCCGTCCGGGCCGCCGCGGCGGCTGCGGAGACATGCGCGATCCGTCGCGCCCGGCCGTCGTTTTCGCGCCATCTGGGGGAGCCTGTCGCGTCCGTGTCCTCGGTTTCCGAACCCCTCGTCGCCGTCGCCCGCCGCTCTGGTCCGCTGAAGGGCCGCCTGCGCGCGCCGGGCGACAAATCCATGTCCCACCGGGCGCTGATCTTCGGCCTGCTGGCGGTGGGCGAGACCCGAATCGAGGGCCTGCTGGAGGGCGAGGACGTGCTCGCGACCGCCCGCGCCTGCGCGGCGCTGGGCGCCGAGGTGGAGCGTCTCGGCGAGGGCAGCTGGCGGGTGCGCGGCGTCGGCGTGGGCGGGCTGCGCAGCCCGGACGCGCCGCTCGATTTTGGCAACGCCGGCACGGGCTCGCGCCTGATGATGGGCGTGGTCGGCGGCCATCCGATCTCCGCCACTTTCGACGGCGACGCCTCGCTGCGCTCCCGCCCCATGCGCCGCATCCTCGATCCGCTGGCGCTGATGGGCGCCGAGGTGACGGCGAGCGCCGAGGGCGGCCGGCTGCCGCTGACGCTGAAAGGGCCTGAAACCGCGCTACCGATCACCTATGAGACGCCGATGCCCTCGGCGCAGGTGAAGTCGGCGGTGCTGCTCGCCGGTCTCAACGCGCCGGGCGTCACCACCGTGATCGAGCGCGAGGCGACCCGCGACCACACCGAACGCATGCTGCGCGCCTTCGGCGCCGAGGTGACGGTGGAGCCGCATGGCGCCCATGGCCGGCTCATCCGTCTCGTGGGCCAGCCCGAACTGAAGCCCGCGGAGGTGCGCGTGCCGGCGGACCCGTCCTCGGCCGCGTTCCCGCTGGTGGCGGCGCTGATCGCGCCGGGCTCCAAGGTGACGCTCGAAGGGGTGATGACCAATCCGCTGCGCACCGGGCTGATGCTCACGCTGACGGAGATGGGCGCGGACATCACGGCCGAGAACCTGCGTGAGGAGGGCGGCGAGGAGGTCGCCGATCTCGTGGTCCGCGCCGGGCCGCTCAAGGGCGTGGACGTGCCGCCCGAGCGCGCGCCGACCATGATCGACGAATATCCGATCCTCGCGGTCGCGGCCGCCTTCGCGGAAGGCGAGACCCGCATGCGGGGCCTGCACGAACTGACGGTGAAGGAGAGCGACCGCCTCGCCGCCGTGCACGCCGGGCTCGTCGCCAACGGCGTCGACGCCCGCATCGAGGGCGACGATCTGATCGTGCGGGGCCAGGCGCGGGCGCCCGGGGGCGGCGCGCCGGTGCGCACCCATCTCGACCACCGCATCGCCATGAGCTTCCTCGTCATGGGGCTCGGCGCCGACGCGCCGGTGACGGTGGACGACGCCACCATGATCGCCACCAGCTTCCCCACCTTCCTGCCCCTGATGACCGGCCTCGGCGCCGAGATGGAGACCAAGGCGTGATCATCGCGATCGACGGACCGGCGGCGTCGGGCAAGGGCACGCTCGCGCGGCGCATCGCGGCCGCCTACGGCCTGCCGCATCTGGATTCGGGGCTGCTCTACCGGGCGGTGGCGTGGTCGCTGATCGCCCGCGGCGTGGCGCTCGAGGACGCAGGCCAGGCGGAGGCCGCGGCCCGCGGGCTCGACGCGGCGGCGCTCGGCGATCCGGCGCTGCGCAGCGAAGCGGCGGGGGCGGGGGCCTCGGTGGTCTCGGCCTATCCGCCGGTCCGGGCCGCGCTGCTCGACTTCCAGCGCCAGTTCGCGGCGACGCCTCCCGGCGCCGTCATCGACGGCCGCGACATCGGCACGGTCATCTGCCCGCAGGCGGAGGTGAAGATCTTCGTCACCGCCTCGCCGGAGGAGCGCGCCCGGCGCCGAACGCGCGAGCTGCTGGGTCGCGGCGAGGCCGTGGACGAGGCCGCGATCCTCGCCGACATCCGCGCCCGCGACGAGCGCGACATGAACCGTTCGGCCGCGCCCCTGAAGCCCGCGGCCGACGCCGCGCTGCTCGACACCACCGCGCTCGACGCGGACGCCGCCTTCGCCGCCGCGGCCGCCATCGTGGACGCCCGCGCGCTCAAGACGGTTTGAGCGCGCCGGCGATTGCGCCCAAGGCCTTGATCTGCTAACCACCGCCGCACTCCGGTCCGGGGCGTGTTCGTCGCCGGGACCTGCCGGCTTCGCCCGCGCTTCATGTGGGCGGCCGTGCGCGCCCGCATGAGGCGTGTCGCAGGTCCCCGTGGGCGTCTTCCCCGAACGGATGAAGCTTCCGCGGTCGCGGCGTCCAGGCGCCGGCCCGTCGTTCGCGCCTCTCAGGGGCCGGACGGCGCGCAACCGACCCGCCGCCGCGCGGCGCTTCTCGACCCACACCAACGCCGGCGCTTAGAACGCCCGAAGATCGGGCAGGAGATTTCATGAACGCCACTGCCGCCGCCCCCTCGCGCGATGATTTCGCCGCGCTGCTCGAAGAGTCATTTGCGACCGCCGACGTCGCCGAAGGCTCCGTTGTCAAGGGCACCGTCACCGCGATCGAGAAGGACATGGCCGTCATCGACGTCGGCCTGAAGACCGAGGGTCGCGTCGCCGTCAAGGAATTCACCGGCCACGGCCGCGACAACCCGCTGAAGGTCGGCGACGTGGTCGAGGTCTATCTCGAGCGCGTCGAGAACGCGCTGGGCGAGGCCGTGCTGTCGCGCGACAAGGCGCGCCGCGAGGAGAGCTGGGTCAAGCTCGAGCAGGCCTTCAACGACAACCAGAAGGTCGAAGGCGTCATCTTCAACCAGGTCAAGGGCGGCTTCACCGTCGACCTGGAGGGCGCGACCGCCTTCCTGCCGCGCAGCCAGGTGGACATCCGTCCGGTGCGCGACGTCGGCCCGCTCATGGGCACGCCGCAGCCGTTCCAGATCCTCAAGATGGATCGCCGCCGCGGCAACATCGTCGTGTCGCGCCGCACCGTGCTTGAAGAGTCCCGCGCCGAGATGCGCCAGGAGCTGGTCCAGAACCTCGAAGAGGGCCAGGTCATCGAGGGCGTCGTCAAGAACATCACCGACTACGGCGCGTTCGTGGACCTCGGCGGCATCGACGGCCTGCTGCACGTCACCGACATCGCGTGGCGCCGCGTGAACCACCCGACCGAGCTGCTCCAGATCGGGCAGCAGGTGAAGGTGAAGATCATCAAGATCAACCACGAGACCCACCGCATCTCGCTCGGCATGAAGCAGCTGCTCGCCGATCCGTGGCAGGGCATCGAGGCCAAGTATCCGGCGGGCGTGAAGTTCACCGGCCGCGTGACCAACATCACCGACTACGGCGCCTTCGTGGAGCTGGAGCCGGGCATCGAGGGTCTGATCCACGTCTCCGAGATGTCGTGGACCAAGAAGAACGTGCACCCGGGCAAGATCGTCGCCACCTCCCAGGAGGTCGAGGTGATGGTGCTCGAGGTCGATCCGGTGAAGCGCCGCATCTCGCTCGGCCTGAAGCAGACCATGCAGAACCCGTGGGAAGCCTTCATCGAGAAGTATCCGGTGGGCTCCGAGGTCGAGGGCGAGGTCAAGAACAAGACCGAGTTCGGCCTGTTCCTGGGCCTCGACGGCGACGTGGACGGCATGGTCCACCTGTCCGATCTCGACTGGAACCGTCCGGGCGAGCAGGTCATCGAGGAGTTCAAGAAGGGCGACATCGTTCGCGCCCAGGTCCTCGACGTGGACGTGGAGAAGGAGCGCATCTCGCTCGGCGTGAAGCAGCTCGGCGGCGATCCGTTCGTGGAGACCGGCGAGATCCGCAAGAACGCCGTGGTCACCTGTGAGGTGGTCGAGGTGAAGGAAGGTGGTCTTGAGGTCCGCATTCAGGACACCGACCTGACCGCCTTCATCCGCCGCGCCGATCTGGCCCGCGAGCGCAACGACCAGCGCCCCGAGCGGTTCTCGGTCGGCGAGAAGTTCGACGCCCGCATCACCCAGTTCGACAAGAAGGCGCACAAGATCTCCGTGTCCATCAAGGCTCTGGAGATCGCGGAAGAGAAGGAGGCCGTCGCGCAGTACGGTTCGTCCGACTCCGGCGCCTCGCTCGGCGACATCCTCGGCGCCGCGCTCAAGAAGCGCTCGGAAGGCTCCGAGGACTGATCTCTCGGAAACCTTGCGCGGCCGGCGGTCTCCGCCGGTCGCGGGAGCAGCGATTTCGAAGGCCCGCGCGGGTGTTCCGCGCGGGCCTTCGTCGTGTTAGGGACGGGTCCAGCTGATCCGCATCCGGAAGACCGCCATGGCCCTCAACGCCGAAGCGATACTCGAGCGACGTTCCCTGCGGCGCCGCGTGGCGTTCTGGCGGGTGGCGGCCATCGTGCTGGTGGGCGTGGCGCTCGCCGTCGGCGCCCTTGCGAGCCGAGGCGCCGGCAAGCCCGGGCCGCGCAGCGCCCACATCGCCAGGGTCGAGCTCTCCGGCGTCATCATGGACGACGAGAAGCGCGCCAAGCTGTTCAAGAGCCTCGACAAGAGCGAGGCCAAGGGCGTGCTGCTGGTGGTGAACAGCCCCGGCGGCGGCGTCACCGCCTCCGAAGACATCTATGTCGCCGTGCGCAAGATCGCCGAGACGCGCCCCGTCGTGGCGGTGGTGCAGACGGTGGCGGCCTCCGGCGGCTACATCGCGGCGATCGCGGCCGATCACATCGTGGCGCGGCAGAACTCCATCACCGGCTCCATCGGCGTGCTGGCGCAGTATCCGAACTTCTCCGGCCTGCTCGACAAGCTCGGCGTCGAGGTGGAGTCCGTGAAGTCGTCGCCGCTGAAGGCCGCGCCGAGCGGCGTGGAGCCCACCAGCCCCGAGGCGCGCAAGGCGCTGGAGGCGCTGATCCTCGACAGCTTCGCCTGGTTCAAGGATCTGGTGTCCGAGCGCCGGAAGCTGTCCGGCCCGCAGCTCGCCGCGGTGACCGACGGCCGGGTGTTCACCGGGCGTCAGGCGATCGGGCTGAAGCTGGTGGACGAGCTCGGCGGCGAGGACGAGGCCATCGCCTGGCTCGCCACCAAAGGCGTGGACGCCGGCCTGCCGGTGCGGGAGTGGAAGCCGGAAGGCTCCGGGCTCGGCGCGCTCGGCCTCGCCCGTTCGGCGGCGGCGAGCCTCGCGGACGGCCTCGGCGCGCCGGCGCTCGGCGCCGCCCTGCGCGGCGCGGGACAGGATGGGCTCGTCCTTGACGGGCTGTTGGCCGTCTGGCAACCTGCCGCCCAATAATAATCAGATTATACCGTGACTTAAGGGCCCTCGGCCCTGCGGAGCGCCTTATGATCAAGTCCGAGCTTGTCGCGCGCATCGCCGCCGCCAACCCCCATCTCTACCAGCGGGACGTGGAGAACATCGTCAACGCGATCCTCGACGAGATCGTGGGGGCGCTGTCCCGGGGCGATCGGGTGGAGCTGCGCGGCTTCGGCGCCTTCTCGGTCAAGACGCGCCCGGCGCGCGTCGGACGGAACCCGCGCACGGGCGAGCATGTTTCGGTGGAGGGCAAGGCGGCGCCCTTCTTCAAGACGGGAAAAGAAATGCGTCTCAGGCTGAACAAGGACAATCCGGCGGCGGCTGAAGAGGCCTCGGCATGAGCTTCCGGCGGCTTCTGACCGGCCTGATCGGCCTTCCGCTCGCCCTGCTGCTGGTGCTGTTCGCGGTGGCGAATCGTGGGCCCGTGTCGGTGAACTTCGATCCGTTCTCGGCGGAGGCGCCGGCGCTGGCGTTCAGCCTGCCGCTGTTCGCCGTCATCCTGCTGTCGGTCATGCTCGGCGTGCTGGTGGGCGGCGTCGCCGCCTGGCTGCGGCAGGGCAAGTGGCGCAAGGAGGCCAAGCACCGCCGCGTCGAGGTCACCCGGCTCGAGAACGAGAACGAGCGCGCCCATCGCGACGTTGCCGTGGCCCGTGCCGCCCTCCCGTCGCCGCAGAAGGCGGCCTGACACTAGCCTGTCTGATGCTCCGCCGCGGGTCGTGCGGCGGACGGTGTTTTCGCGTCAGCGCTGAAACAGCACGTGCGGAGCGAGCCGCAGGATGGCGTTCGCCCGTCGGGGCTTTTGGGCTTCCCAATGGTTGAGGCGGGAAAACCTTGTTCCGGCCTTGAGCCGGGACCCAGACACGCCGACGTGTGGGGTTTTGAGCGACCTTGCCGTCGCGTCCTGTTCTGAGAGCTCAGAGGTTCTGGGTCCCGGCTCAAGGCCGGGACAAGAGGGGCGGAGCGTCCGGTTACTGACGGAATTGCGCGCCGCATGCGACGCGATCTCTCAAAACATTCGAACAAAGGACGCGGTGACCGCCATCTTCCCTTGTCCCGGCCTTGAGCCGGGACCCAGAGACGCCGACGTGTGGGAGTTCAAGCGGCCCGGCTGTCGCGTCCTGTTCTGAAGCGCAAACGTCTCTAGGTCCCGGCTCGAGGCCGGGACAAGAGGCGCGCTGCGTTTGGCCGTGGCGGGGCTCGCACGGTGTTTGCGACGTTGTCGCTCCGCGCGGGCGGACGGGCCTGAGGCCCGCCCCGCGCGCCGCGGTCAGTTTGCGTTCTGCTCGTCTTCGCCGAACAGCGCCTTGATCTTCTCGATGTAGGGCTTCACCACGTCCACGTTGCCGGGGATGGGCTGGAAGCTTTCGAGCGCGGCGAACTGTTCGTCCAGATCCTTCAGCGCCGCCTGCTTCTCGTCGTCGGACAGCGCGGCGTCGTTTTCGATCTCGGACTGGACCTTGCGCTTCTCCGCGGCGAGGTCGGTCTCGCCGCCCTCCGGGTCGCTGGCGCCGAAGGCCAGCAGCACCGACTGGGCGGTGTTGGCCCAGTCCGCGTAAGCCGCGAAGTTGTGCTTCTTCAGCACGGCGTCGATTTCGGCCTTGGTTTCAGGCTTGTCGAGATAAGCCGCCAGCGCGCCGACCGGATCCTCGGCCTCGCCGACTTCGGCCTCGTCGCTTTCCGGCTGGTCCTTCGGGTTGGAGTCCTGCGCCTTGGACTCCGGCTCCTGCGCCGCGAGCTTCTCGCGCAGCGTCTCGAACTCGGGCCATGCGGCGAGGAACGCCTCCACCAGCGCGGGCGTCAGCGGGATCTGCTTCGGCTCAAGCTCCACGGCGGCGGCGCCGTCGGCCGCGGACTGCTCCGCCGCAGGCGCCTGCTGCTCAAGGGCCGCCGCGGGCGCGGCGACGCCTGCGAGCAGGAGGGGGAGCAAGGCGACGCGGAGCGCGCGGCGCGGAGCGGCGATGAGCATGACGTCCTCCAGACACGTGCGCGCCTGCCCCAAGAGATGGCGCGGCGGCCTCGTTCGATTCGAGACTATGCCCGCTCGCGCGTGGCGCGGCCATGACGGAAATGCCACGGGCGCGGGGCTTCTTTCGCGCACGCGGCGCTTGTGTACGACAGCGACGGTCGATCGACGCCCGTAAGCCGAGAGATTCAGGGGCGTTGAGAGGGGTAAATTGATACCATTTTTATAAGTCGTTGTTTTCGAACGGTTTATTGTGTCATGCCGCAGTTGCTTTTTGATCGGCCGTTCGGTATCAAACCGCCGTCGCGCGGAGCCTGGCCTTCGCGCGCTTTCGTTTCCAATCGAGGTTGATCCCATGCGACCCCAACTGGCCCGCTCCTATGTGGCCAAGCCCGCCGAGGTCGAGAAGAAGTGGGTCGTGATCGATGCGAAGGGCCTGGTCGTCGGCCGTCTCGCCTCTCTGATCGCGATGCGTCTTCGCGGCAAGCACAAGCCCTCCTTTACCCCGCACGTGGACGACGGCGACAACGTCATCGTCATCAACGCGTCCCGGGTCGTGTTCACCGGCAAGAAGCGCCAGGACAAGACCTACTACTGGCACACCGGCTATCCGGGCGGCATCAAGGAGCGCAAGGCGCACCAGATTCTTGACGGCCGCTTCCCGGAGCGCGTGGTCGAGAAGGCTGTGGAGCGCATGCTCCCGCGCGGCCCGCTCGGTCGCAAGCAGCTCGGCAACCTCCGCGTCTACGGCGGCGAGAGCCACCCGCACGAGGCTCAGCAGCCGGTCGCGCTGGACGTCGTGTCCCTGAACCGCAAGAACAGCCGGAGCGCCTGATCATGGCCGAGAACCTGCAGTCCCTCGGCGATCTGGGCGGCGCGCTGACCGCGTCCTCCGAAGCCCCCAAGCACGTCAAGAAGGTCGACGCCCAGGGCCGCGCCTACGCGACCGGCAAGCGTAAGGACGCCGTCGCCCGCGTCTGGATCCGTCCGGGCTCCGGCAAGGTCACCGTCAACAAGCGTCCGCTCGAGGTCTATTTCGCGCGCCCGGTGCTGCGCATGATCCTCGAGCAGCCGCTCGGCGTCGCCAACCGCAAGGACCAGTACGACATCACCGTCACCGTCGCCGGCGGCGGCCTGTCGGGTCAGGCGGGCGCGGTGCGTCACGGCCTCTCCAAGGCTCTGACCTATTACGAGCCGGAGCTGCGCGGCGTCCTCAAGAAGGGCGGCTTCCTCACCCGCGACAGCCGCGTGGTCGAGCGCAAGAAGTACGGCCGCGCCAAGGCGCGTCGGAGCTTCCAGTTCTCCAAGCGCTGATCGGCGGACCCTTCGGGTCCACGGTTTACGGAAAAGGCCGCCTTTCGGGGCGGCCTTTTTTTTATGCGCGACGGCGGGGACGGCGGCCAAGGGGCTTCTGCCGGGCCGTCAGCCGTCCGCGGCCTGGATCTCCACGGTCGCGTCGAAGCCGGCGCGCACCTCGAAGGTCTTCTGCAGCGTGTGGCCGTAGCGGCGGACGATGGCGGTGTATTCGCCCTCCGACAGCACGATCGGCGGCAGCTGGCCGATCGATTCCCGGATCACGTCGCCGCCCGGCGTCAGGATGGTCCACGACGTGTCGGACAGCTCCGGCCCGCCGGGCGCGTCCACCAGCTTCAGCGTCATGCGCGCGGCCTTGTGGTGCAGCTGCGCCTCGACGAACTTGCCCGCCGGCACGTCCAGATCCACCTCCACGATGGCGTTGGCGTCGCCGTAGGACGAGACCACGTGATAGGCGCCCGCGGGCAGGCGCAGAACCTCGCCGGGGGGCGCCTTGTCGGTCACGGTGCGCGTCACGCCGCCTTCGTCGCGGGTGAGCGTGAAGGTGATGCGGTCGGCCGGGATCTTCACGTCGCCCACGAGCGCGGTCAGCCGCACCGCGCCGGCCGGCATGACGACGGTCTCCTCGCGGCCTGCGCGCGGCCCCACCACCACGTAGCGGGCGGTGCTCACCAGCCCGTAGACCGCGTGAACGATGTAGCCGCCGGGATCGAGATCGAACCGCGGCGCGGCGGCGGAGGATTCGGCCACCAGCATGTGCTCGCCATTGGCGTCCGGCCGGTCGGTGAACACCCGCCACTTCAGCCCGTTCGGAATGCGGCCGCCCTTGGCGTCGAAGGCGGCGCGGAGCGCGAGCGTCTGCTTGAGGATCGGCGCGGCCGTGGCGGGGGGCAGCGTCGCGACGCCGGACGGCGCGGCGGGCGCCATGGGGGAAGCGGGCGCGCCGGTCTTCGGCTGGGGCGCGATCTTGGGAAGGTTCAGCCCGCCGAGCGGGTCCTGCGCGTTGGGGCGCAGGCTGCGGCCGCCGAGCGGGGGAGGGGCCAGCTGCGGCCGGGGCGACAGCAGGTCCGGCGCCTTGGTGGCCTCGGGGCCGATCAGGTTCATGCGGCCGGTGAAGCTGCCGCCGTAGCTGAAGCCGCGCTCGCGACCATCGGCCGGGCCGCGCTCCGGGCGGACGCCGCC
>NZ_JBHTMX010000007.1:0-56833 GCF_042679725.1 Methylopila musalis | reverse complement strand
AGCCGCTCCGCGTCGAGCGCGGCGGCGAGGCGGACGAAATGGGTCTGCAGCGCCGCCGCCGCGAACACGTGTTCGGCGAGCGCCTCCGCGCCTGCGGCGCTGTCCAGCGCGTCGTTCAGCGCCGTCTCCCGCGTTTCACGGCCGCCGTCGCGCAGCCGCCGCACGGCCTCCGCCGCGGGTTCCGGCATGGCGATCGCGCCGGCCCGCTCCAGCAGGCGCTCGAAGGCGGCGTGAATGGTCTCGTCCATGCGCATGCGCGCCCGGTCGAGCGGCGGCATGGCGAAATCTTCCGCCCGCGTCAGAAAATCCGCGTCGGGCGCCTGCGCCGGCGGCTGTTCGGCGACCACCGCGTGCTGCGCCCGGCTCAGCTCCGCTAGGAACCCGAGATAAGCCTCCAGCGGGTGGCCCGGCGCCAGCGTCTCGAAGCGCTCCGCCCGGCTCAGGAACAGCCGCTCCGGGTCCGGCAGCACGGCGAACAGCGGCTGCGCCACGCCGCCGATGTCGGACGGCGTCGGGGCGAGTGAGGCGGGACCGGCCATGCGCATGCTCCATTTCGGCCGCGAACGCGGCGTCGTCTCACATCGGGCGCCCGGAAGGCGCGGGCTGGGCCGCGCCCGTCCGGCGCCGTCGTCATATGGCGTCCGCGTGGACGCCCGTCCAACCGGCGCGCGCGAGGCCCTCGACCCACGCGGCCGCCCACGAAACCGCCGCAGAGGTTGACGCGGTTTAACCGCGCTCCGCTCGCCGCGCACATCTGGCATGCCAACTTGGGCGTACCGCCCGCATCGCTGGCATGCCAAATACCAATCACGCAAAATCTAGACTAAAGGATGAGGCCCATGCCCACCACCATCGCCCAGACCGCGTCCTCCGCCCCGGTCGAAACCACCGGCTTCGCCGCCCTCGTCGCCCGCCTGTTCACCGAGGTCACGGCGTTCTTCGAAGAGTCCGGCCGCGCCCTGCACCGCGCCCATCGCGACTACCCGTTCGGCCTCTGATCCCGCCGAACGCAGCGCCTCGCGAAGGCTCCCCCGCCCTTCGCGTTCCGACATCGGGCCGTCCGCCACGCGCGGGCGGCCCGATTGTTTTTGCGCCGAAGAGGTTGGCCGTCTCGCCGCCTGAACCGACATCCAGATGCGCCGGCTTGCCGAGCCTGGCCACCGACGCCTCGGCTTGAAGACGCCGCGTATCGAGAGCCGAAGGCGGCTCTTCCTTGTCCCGGCCTTGAGCCGGGACCCAGACCCTCAACGGACACGATAAAGCGCGACATCCGAGCGGCTTGATGCTGAAGCGCCGACGTTTCTGGGTCCCGGCTCAAGGCCGGGACAAGAAAGTAAGCGCCCGGCGTGGAGCGAACCCGTCACGCCCGCACATCGCGCAGGCCAGACGGACGTCCGCACATCGCGACACGCACCATCCGACGTGGATCGTCAGTGGTCGTCCGTCTCCTTCACCTTCGACCGCAGCCACTTGCGGTGGTGGCGCCAGGCCCAGCCGCCGGTGACCTGCCCCTGCGTCATGGCCCGAACGGTGCCCTTGACCCAGATGCCGGCGTAGATGTGGACGATGATGATCAGGATCGCCCCGATGGCCGCCAGCGAGTGGGTGAGCGCCGCGAGCCGGTTGACGTTGATCGACACCAGCCCGTGGAAATACTGGTCCCAGATCACCAGACCCGAGGCGAGCAGCACGACGAGCAGCAGCGACGTGCCCCAGAACACCATCTTCTGACCGGCGTTGTATTTGCCGAGCTCCGGAAGATGCTCCTCCTCGCCTTTGACCACGTCGCCGATCTGCGACATCCAGCGGGTGTCGTCGCGGTTCCAGAGGTTGAGCTTCCAGAACCGCACGAACAGCACGGAGAAGCTCGCCACCAGCACCACGCCGATCCAGGGGTGGAAGGCGCGGGTGTTCGCCCCGCCGCCGAACAGGTCGGTGAGGAAGAACAGGCTGGGGTGGAACAGCGCGAGCCCGCTCAAGGTGAGCAGCACGAAGCAGATCGCGGTGATCCAGTGGTTGACGCGGGCGGAGGCGGAGTAGCGCTTCACCTCCGTCCGCTCGACGATCATCGGCCGGCGTTCGATCTCGATCGCCATCAGAGCGTCCTCGTCTCAGGCGTCGGCGGCGCGCCGTTGGCCTCTTCCGCCAGATCCGCCGCATTGGCCTCGTCCGTGTCGGTGACGCGGTTCGGCCCCACGATGGTGTGGTGGAAGAAGGCGCCCACCGCCGCGAAGGCGATCGCCCCCAGCGCCAGCAGCTTCGCCCCGCCCTTCCAGGCGGAGACCAGCGGGCTGATCTGCGGGTCCTTCGGCAGGCCGGCGTAGATCTCCGGCTTGTCCAGATGATGCAGCACATACATCACATGGGTGCCGCCGACGCCGGCCGGATCGTACAGCCCGGCGTTGGCGAAGCCGCGCGACTTGAGGTCCTCGATCCGCCGCGACGCCTGGTCCTTCATGTCCTCCTTGGTGCCGAACATGATGGCGGCGGTCGGACAGGCCTTGGCGCAGGCCGGCCCCATGCCGACCGACACCCGGTCGGAGCACAGGGTGCATTTGTAGGCCTTGCGGTCCACCTGGCTGATGCGCGGAATGTTGAAGGGGCAGCCCTTCACGCAATAGGCGCAGCCGATGCAGTTCTCCGACACGAAATCCACGATGCCGTTGGTGTACTGCACGATCGCGCCCGGCGAGGGGCAGGCCTTCAGACAGCCCGGATCGGCGCAATGCATGCAGCCGTCCTTGCGGATCAGCCACTCGAAATTGCCGTTGTCCGGGTTGTCCCATTCGCTGAAGCGCATCAGCGTCCAGCTGTTGGGGGTGAGGTCGTGCGGGTTGTCGTAGACGCCCGTGTTGACCCCGACCTCTTCCTTCAGGTTGTTCCACTCAAGGCAGGCCGACTGGCACGCCTTGCAGCCGATGCACTTCGAGACGTCGATCAGCTTGGCCACCTCGAGGCCGGTCGACCGCACGGTCGGCGGCGTCGAGGTGGAGGCCGAGCGGCGCTTGATGTCGAGGGACTGGTAGGAAGCCATCTCTCAGCCCTCCCTCACGCGACCGCCGGAGCCGAGGTCGGCTCTATGTTGACCAAAAACGCCTTGTATTCCGGCGTCTCGATGTTCGCGTCGCCCACGAAGGGGGTCAGCGAATTGGGGTTGTGGCCCTTCTTCGTCTTGCCGATGAAGCCCCAGTGCTGGGGAATGCCCACCACATGGACCGCGCGGCCGTCCACCATCAGCGGCTTGATGCGCTTGGTCACCACCGCCTTGGCCTTGAGCGAGCCGCGGTTGGACCACACCCGCACCCAACCGCCCTTCTCGATGCCCTTCTCCTTCGCGAGCTCTTCCGAGATCTCCACGAAGAATTCAGGCTGCAGCGCCGCGTTGACCCAGACGTGCTTGGTCCACTGATGGAAATGCTCCGTCAGGCGGTAGCTGGTGGCGACATAGGGGAACTTGTCGGCCGAGCCGAGGGCTTCGAGATCCGCCTTGAAGATGCGCGCGGCGGGATTGCCGCGGATCTTCGGGTTGATCACGTTCGCCACCGGCGACTCGAACGGCTCGTAATGCGACGGGAACGGCCCATCGCGCATCATGCCGCGGGTGAACAGCCGCGCCACGCCCTCCGGGTTCATGATGAAGGGACCGACCGCCTGCTCGGGCTTCACCGTCGGGCCGTAGTCCGGCACGTCGTAGCCCGTCCAGCGCTCGCCCGACCACCACACCAGCTTGCGGCTCTCGTCCCACGGCTTGCCGGACACGTCCGACGAGGCGCGGTTGTAGAGGATGCGGCGGTTGATCGGCCACGCCCAGGCCCAGCGGGGCGCAAGCCCCGTGTCGCCCGGATCGTAGGTGTCGCGCCGGGAGGTCTGGTTGCCGGCTTCCGTGTAGCAGCCGGCGTAGACCCAGCAGAACGAGGAGGTGGAGCCGTCGTCGCGCAGCTGCGCGAAGGTGTCCACCTGCTTGCCCTTCTGGACCAGCACCTTGGTCGGATCGGTCGGGTCGTAGACGTCGGCCAGCGCTTGGCCGTTCATCTCCTTCGCCAGCTCTTCCGCCGAGGGCTCCTCCGGCTGGGCGTAGGGCCAGCGCAGGTTCACCACCGGATCCGGGAAGGCGCCGCCCTCCGAGAGGTACATCTCCTTCAGGCGCAGATGCAGCCCCGCCATGATCCAGACGTCGGACTTGGCCTCCGCGGGTGGGGACACCGCCGCGTTGTGCCACTGCAGCCAGCGGCCGGAGTTGACGATGGAGCCCTCGTCCTCGGCGAAGCAGCTGGTGGGCAGCTGGAACACCTCGGTCTGGATGTCCGCCGTCTTCACGTCGTTGAATTCGCCGTGGTTCTCCCAGAACCGCGAGGTCTCCGTGTCGAGCGGGTCCATGGTGACCAGCCACTTCAGCTTGGCGAGGCCCGAGGTGATCTTGCCCCGGTTGGGGAAGGTCATCAGCGGGTTGAAGCCCTGGCAGACATAGCCGGTGATCTTGCCCTGGTTCATCAGCTCGAACGTGCGCAGCACGTCATAGGTGACGTCCAGCTTGGGCAGCCAGTCATAGGCCCAGTCGTTCTCCGCCGTCGCCTTGTCGCCCCACATGGACTTCTGGAACGAGACGAAGAACTTCTTGTAGTTCTGCCAAAAACTGGTCTGCCCGGGCCGCAGCGGCTTGAAGCCGCGGGTCGACATGTAGGTCCCGAAGTCCTTCTCCTTCTCCGTGGGGAGATTGAGATAGCCGGGAAGCATGTTCGACAGCAGTCCGAGGTCCGTCAGGCCCTGGATGTTGGAGTGGCCGCGGAGCGCGTTCATGCCGCCGCCGCGCACGCCGATGTTGCCGAGCAGAAGCTGCACCATCGCCATGCCGCGGATGTTCTGCGCGCCCTTGGAATGCTGCGTCCAGCCGAGCGCGTACATCGACGTCATGGTCTTGGTCGGCGACGAACACTCCGAGATCATCTCGCAGATCTTGAGGAACTTGTCCTTCGGCGATCCGCAGACGCGCTCCACCAGCTCCGGCGTGTAAGTGGCGAAGTGCTGCTTCATGAGCTGGAAGACGCAGCGCGGGTCCGTCATGGTCTCGTCGACCTTGGCGAAGCCCTGCTCGTCCATCTGGTAGTCCCAGGACGACCGGTCGTAGTCGCGCTTCTCTTCGTTGTAGCCCGTGAACAGACCTTCCGACCAGCCGAACTCCGGTTTCACCAGGAACGTGGCGTTGGTGTAGGCCTTGACGTAGTCCTTCTGGATCTTGTCGTTCGCCAGCAGGTAATTGATGACGCCGCCGAGGAAGGCGATGTCCGAGCCGGGCCGGATCGGGCAATAGAAGTCCGCCACGGAGGCCGTGCGCGTGAAGCGCGGGTCCACCACGATCAGCTTGGCGCCGCGATTGGCCTTGGCCTCGACCACCCATTTGAAGCCGCACGGATGCGCTTCAGCCGCGTTGCCGCCCATCACGACAACGAGGTCGGTGTATTTGATGTCGCCCCATGCGTTCGTCATGGCGCCGCGACCGAATGTTGGGGCCAGACTGGCCACCGTCGGTCCGTGTCAGACGCGCGCTTGGTTGTCGAACGGCAGAGTTCCGAGCGACCGCATCACCTTGTAGGTGATCGTGCCGGTTTCATTGGTGGTGGCGGAGGCCGCCAGGAAGCCGACCGAGGTCCAGCGGTTGACCGTCACGCCGTCCTTGTTCGTGGTCTGGAAGTTCGCGTCACGGTCGTCCTTCATCAGGCGCGCAATGCGGTCCAGCGCGAAGTCCCACGACACCCGCTCGAACTTGTCCGAGCCCGGCTTGCGGTGCATCGGATACTTCAGCCGGGTCTCCGCATGCACGAAGTCCAGCAGAGCCGCGCCCTTGGGGCAGAGCGTGCCGCGATTCGTGGGGTGATCGGGATCGCCCTCCACGTGCATCAGCGCGGCGCGCGTGTTCTTGGACCGATCGCCGAGGCTGTACATAATGACGCCGCAGGCCACCGAGCAGTAGGGGCAGATGTTCCGGGTCTCCGTCATGCGGGCCAGCTTGAACGGCCGCACCGCCTGGGCCATGGCCTGTTCGGCGCCGCCGAACCCCATCGCTCCAAGCGTGGTCCCGGCGACGCCCACGCCGGCCGCTTTCAAAAAGCCGCGCCGTGAGACTTCACCGATCGTCATCGGGAAGGATCCTCCTTCGAATGCGCGGACCGCCCATCGGCCGCCGCGCCGCCACAGCGTCATCTCCTGACGCAATCGTCCGATTGTAGGATTGTATCAATTCAAATGTCAAACCGGACCAGTTCTGAAATGCCGCACAATTCCATGGAAAATCAGTTGTTTAGATTGTGAACGACACGACGCGCGATGAGGACGGACGACCGCTTCCCACGCTGGACCTGAGAGGCCTGCGCTGCCCGCTGCCGGTGCTGAAGGTGCGCAAGGCGCTGTCGGGAATGGCGCCCGGCGAACGGCTTTCCGCGCGCGCCGACGACCCGCTCGCAGGCGTCGACATCCCCCATTTCCTGCGGGAGACGGGCGACGCGCTGATCGCGACCGAAACCGACCACGGCGAATTCCTGTTCGTGATCGAGAAAGCCGCGCCCAATCCGCTTGAAAGCGCGCCCGACCCCCTCTAGTGTCCGCGCCGCGCTGACATGGCGCGGGCGCGTAGCTCAGTTGGTTAGAGCAACTGACTTTTAATCAGTAGGTCCTGGGTTCGAGTCCCAGCGCGCTCACCAATAAAATCAATGACTTAGCTGAAATTCTGGCAGAACGCACCGGGAACGTGCGACTTTTCAAAAGTCTCTCGTGAGACTGTCCGTTTCGCGGCTGCGCCCTGCGCTTGTGCGCCGGCCGGCCGCCAAGGCGCACGTGTGAGCGGGGCGAGGAGGCTGCGGAAAGCGTAGGCTTGAGCGCGGCGGAGCTGCGTCACCTCGCGCCTACTCCGCCGCCTGTTTCTTCAACGGACGACGGCGCAGCACCTCGGCGAGGAAGCGACCGGTGTGGCTCGCCTCGTCGGGGGCGATCTGCTCGGGCGTTCCGGCCGCGACCACCATGCCGCCGCCGTCGCCGCCTTCCGGGCCCATGTCCACAATCCAGTCCGCGGTCTTGATGACCTCGAGATTGTGCTCGATCACGGCGACCGTGTTGCCCTGGTCCACCAGCTGGTGGAGCACCTCCAGCAGCTTGGCCACGTCGTGGAAGTGCAGGCCCGTCGTCGGTTCGTCTAGGATGTAGAGCGTGCGCCCCGTTGAACGGCGGGACAGCTCCTTGGAGAGCTTCACCCGCTGGGCCTCGCCGCCGGACAGCGTGGTGGCGGGCTGGCCGACCTTGACGTAGCCGAGGCCGACCTTGGCCAGCGTCTCCATCTTCTCCCGGATCGACGGCACCGCCTTGAAGAACTCGGCCGCCTCGTCGACCGTCATGTCCAGCACGTCGGCGATCGACTTGCCGCGGTAGAGCACCTCCAGCGTCTCGCGGTCGTAGCGCTTGCCCTTGCAAACGTCGCAGGTGACGTAGACGTCCGGCAGGAAGTGCATCTCGATCTTGATGACGCCATCGCCCTGGCAGGCCTCGCAGCGGCCGCCCTTGACGTTGAACGAGAACCGCCCCGGCTGGTAGCCGCGCGCCTTGGACTCCGGCAGGCCGGCGAACCAGTCGCGGATCGGCGTGAAGGCGCCGATGTAGGTGGCGGGGTTCGACCGCGGCGTGCGCCCGATCGGCGACTGGTCGATGTCGATCACCTTGTCGATCGCCTCGAAGCCCTCGATGCGCTCGTGGGCGCCGGGGTTCTCGTTGGCGCCGTTCAGCTTACGCGCCGCCGCCTTGAACACGGTGTCGATCAGCAGCGTGGACTTGCCGCCGCCGGACACTCCGGTCACGCAGGTGAAGCAGCCGAGCGGGATTTCCGCGGTCACGTCCTTCAGATTGTTCGATCGCGCGCCGACCACCTTCAGCGTCTTCTTTTTGTCGAACGGACGCCGCCGCGCAGGCGTCGGCACCGTCAGCTCGCCGGTCAGATACTTGCCGGTCAAGCTGGCCGGATCGGCCATCACCTCGTCGGGCGTGCCCTGCGCGATGATGCGACCGCCGTGGACGCCGGCGCCGGGGCCCACGTCCACCACATAGTCGGCGAGGCGGATGGCGTCCTCGTCATGCTCCACCACGATCACGGTGTTGCCGAGGTCGCGCAGCCGCTCGAGCGTGCCGAGCAGCCGCTCGTTGTCGCGCTGGTGCAGGCCGATGGAGGGCTCGTCCAGCACGTAGAGCACGCCGGTGAGCCCTGAGCCGATCTGGCTCGCCAGCCGGATGCGCTGGCTTTCGCCGCCGGACAGCGAGCCGGAATTGCGCGCGAGCGTGAGGTAGTCGAGCCCCACATCCACCAGAAAGCGCAGCCGGTCGCGGATTTCCTTCAGGATGCGGAAGGCGATCTCGTTCTGCTTGGTCGTGAGATGCTGCGGCAGGTCCTCAAACCAGGCGTGCGCCGCCCGCACCGACAGCCGCGCCGCCGCGCCGATGTGCCGGTCCGACACCCGCACGGCCAGCGCCTCGGGCTTCAGCCGGTAGCCTTCGCAGACGAGGCACGGCACGTCGGACATGTAGCGGCCGATCTCCTCGCGGGACCAGTCGCTCTCCGTCTCCTTGTAGCGCCGCTCCAGATTGCGCACGACGCCCTCGAAGGTCTTCACCGTCTCGTAGGAGCGCAGCCCGTCGTCATAGACGAAGCGCACCTTCTCCGAGCCCGAACCGTAGAGAATGACGTTCTTCGCCTTCTCCGGCAGGTCCGCCCAGGGCTTGGTGAGCGAAAAATCGTAATGCTTGGCGAGCGCGTCCAGCGTCTGGATGTAATAGGGCGAGGTCGAGCGCGCCCAGGGCGCGATGGCGCCCTTGCGCAGGGTGGCGCCGCCATCGGGGACCACCAGATTGGGATCGACCGCGAGCTCCGCGCCGAGGCCGTCGCAGGCCGGGCAGGCGCCGAAGGGGTTGTTGAACGAGAACAGCCGCGGCTCGATCTCGGCGATGGTGAAGCCGGACACCGGACAGGCGAACTTTTCCGAGAAGGTCAGCCGCTTTGGGTTCCCGTCCTCGTCCGTCTGGTCGGCGAATTCGGCGATCGCGATGCCGTCCGCCAGTCCCAGCGCCTGCTCCAGACTGTCGGCGAGGCGGCTCGCGATGTCGTCACGGATGACGACCCGGTCCACCACCACGTCGATGTCGTGCTTCAGCTTCTTGTCGAGCGTGGGCGCGTCGGCGATCTCGTAGAAGGCGCCGTCCACCTTCAGCCGCTGATAGCCCTTCTTCTGAAACTCGGCGATCTCCTTGCGGTATTCGCCCTTGCGGCCGCGCACCACCGGCGCAAGGAGATAGAGTCGCGAGCCCTCGGGCAGCGCCAGCAGCCGATCCACCATCTGGCTCACGGTCTGGCTCTCGATCGGCAGGCCGGTCGCGGGCGAATAGGGGATGCCGACGCGCGCCCACAGCAGGCGCATGTAGTCGTAGATCTCCGTGACGGTGCCGACAGTGGAGCGCGGGTTCTTGGAGGTGGTCTTCTGCTCGATGGAGATCGCCGGCGACAGACCATCGATCTGGTCCACATCCGGCTTCTGCATCATCTCCAGGAACTGGCGGGCGTAGGCCGACAGGCTCTCCACATAGCGGCGCTGGCCTTCCGCGTAGATGGTGTCGAAGGCGAGCGACGACTTGCCCGAGCCCGAAAGCCCGGTGAACACCACCAGCTTGTCGCGGGGAATGTCGAGATCGACGTTCTTGAGATTGTGCTCCCGCGCGCCCCGGACCGAGATCATCCTTCCGTCCCGCACGGACAGCCGCGTCTCGGCAGCGGCGTCGAACGCGGCCTCCAGCGCGGCGGGAGACGTCGCCTTCGCCCCAGTGACGACCGCAGACGTGACCCTCGCGGGCGCCTTGCTCTTCGCGCCAGCAGGCGCAGCGGACGTGGCGCCGGTGGGCGCCTTGCTCTTAGGCGCGTCGGACCGCGCAGGCTTGGTCGAAGCCGGCGCGCGAGCGGGCTTGACGCCGGCCTTCGTCGTCCGGCCGGCGCCGGTCCGTGAACGTTCTGTCGTCATGCCGCACCATCTTGTGGCGGATCGGAACGCCGCCGTCGGCTGTCAGTTCGGTCGCGCGGCTCCATCGTCAAGCCATCGGCTTGCCGGGCGCCGCACGCCATGTTAAGGAACATAAAAGGAACAAAAGCTTCTGTCCATCAAAACAGTGCCCCCGCAGGCCGTTGTGGACAAGCCCGCCGCCGGCGCGACGCGCCGCCGCGGCGGGTTTAGGGTGCGCGCTCGGAAATCTGGAGGTCGTCATGGCGGGCAGCGTCAACAAGGTCATTCTGGTGGGCAATCTCGGCCGCGACCCCGAGGTGCGCCGCCTGAACTCCGGCGAGCCGGTGGTGAATCTGCGCATCGCCACGTCGGAAAACTGGCGCGACAAGCAGAGCGGCGAGCGGCGCGAGAAGACGGAGTGGCACTCCGTGGTGATCTTCAACGACAATCTGGCGAAGATCGCGGAGCAGTATCTGCGCAAGGGCTCCAAGGTCTATGTGGAGGGGCAGCTCCAGACCCGCAAGTGGACCGACCAGTCCGGCGCCGAGCGCTACACCACGGAGATCGTGATCCAGCGCTTCCGCGGCGACCTCACGCTGCTCGACGGCCGCAGCGGCGGCGGGGGCGGCGACGACGCCTATGAGGGCGGTGGCGGCGGCGACAGCTTCGGCCGGTCGAGCCCGATCGAGAACCGCAGGCCTTCGTCTCCGGCCCCCTCCTCCGGCGCCGGCGGCCGTGGCGGGTACAGCGACTCCTCTATGGACGACGACATCCCGTTCTGACCTGACGGGACGCTGCGCCTCGTCTTCGCCTCCCCTTCCGGAATTCCGCGTCAGCGACACGGGATTTTTACCGACGGCGGCCTAGGGTCCCCGCGCCGGATCTCCCGGATCTGCGGCGCGCGTGGCGGCGCGCGGCCGCGGCGCGAAGATAAGGGGTCCGCCAAGGCCGCGCCATGACGTCCAAAACTCTCCGGATCGTCCATCTGGTCCGTTCGCCGGTCGGAGGCATTTTCCGCCATATCGCGGATCTGGCCGAGGCGCAGGCCGACACGGGCCACGAGGTCGGATTCGTCTGCGACAGCCTGACCATCGGCCCGTTCGAGGACGCCAAGATCGCGGCGCTCGCTCCGCGCCTGTCGCTCGGCGCGCACCGCATCCCCATCGCCCGCCACGTGGCGCCGTCGGACATCACGGCGCTGTCGCGGGTACATGGCCTGCTGTCCCCGCTCGCGCCGGACGTGGTGCACGCCCACGGCGCCAAGGGCGGCGTGTTCGGCCGTCTCGTGGGCGCCTGGCTCGGCCGCGCCCGGCCGGTCGCCCGAATCTACGCCCCCCATGGCGGCAGCCTGCATTACGACGCCGGCTCGCTCGAGGGCCGGATCTATTTCCGCGTCGAGCGGGCGCTGGAGCGCCTGACCGACGCCATGATCCATGTGAGCGCCTATGAGGCGAACGCCTATGTGGAGAAGGTCGGCGCCCCGCGCTGCCGGACCGCGGTGGTGCGCAACGGCCTGGCGCCGGACGAGTTCGACCCCGTCGCGCCCGACGCCGACGCCACAGACTTCCTTTATCTCGGCATGCTGCGGGACCTGAAGGGCGTCGACGTGTTCATCGAGGCGCTCGCCCGGCTGAAGGCGGAGGGCCGCGCCGCCAGCGCCACCATCGTGGGCGACGGGCCGGACGAGGCGCGCTACCGCGCGACCGTCGCGGAACGCGGCCTGTCGGAGCTCGTCCGCTTCGCGCCCTCAACGCCGGCCCGGCGCGCCTTCGCCATGGGGCGGGCGATCGTGGTGCCGTCGCGTGCGGAATCCATGCCCTATGTGGTGCTCGAATCGATCGCGGCGGGCCTGCCCATCGTCTCCACCGCCGCGGGCGGCATTCCGGAAATCTTCGGCCCTTACGCCGACGCGCTCGTGACGCCCGGCGACAGCGCGGCGCTCGGCGACGCCATGGCCGAGGGCCTGCGCGATCCCGCCGCCGCGAAAACGCAGGCGCGGCTGCTGCGCGACCACATCGGGGACGAGTTCTCCCGCGCCGGCATGGCCGCGCGCGTGGAAACCGTTTACCGCGATGCGCTGCGGGCGAAGTCGGTTTAACGTCCACATGGAGCGCGTAAGCTCTTATTGTGGCTTGCATGGCATCTTCCGGCCGTTCGATCGGAGATCACCGTCGTGACTGGGGCTTCCATGTCGACGCTTGAGACTGCCCCTCCCGAAAACCGCCCCGAAAAGCCGCGCCAGGCGCGGCTGAACGACGAGGCGCGGGAAATCGCGGAGCAGTTCCGTCAGTCCTCCATCTCGCAGGTTCTGCTGGTGGGCGCCGTCCGGTTCTTCGACGTCGCGGCCATCGTGCTGACGTCGCTCGGCGCCTACGCCGTTCTGCACCAGGGCGCGCTCTCGGCGCCTTGGACCTATGTGGTCGCGACGCTCGCCGCGACCGTGCTGACGCTGATCTTCGCGCAGGCCGCGGACGCCTATCACGTGGTGGCGTTCCGGGTGTTCGGCGGCCAGCTCGGCCGCATGCTCGGCGCCTGGACGCTGACCTTCGCCGGCTTCGCGGTGGTCGGCAGCTTCCTCGATTTCGGCGGCGCGGTGGAAAGGCGCTGGCTCGGCCTGTGGTTCGTGCTGGGCGCCCTCGCCTTCCTGATCTCCCGCCTCGTGCTGACGGCGCTGGTGCGGCGCTGGGCGGCGGACGGACGGCTCGGCCGAAAGGCCGTGATCGTCGGCGGCGGCGAGCCCGCGGGCGAGCTCATCCGGGCGCTGGAGAGCACGCCCGGCAACGACGTGCACATCTGCGGCGTGTTCGACGACCGCTCCAACGACCGTTCGCCGGCGATCGTGGCGGGCTATCCGAAGCTCGGCACCGTGGCGGAGCTGGTGGAGTTCGGCCGGGTGGCGCGGATCGACCTGCTGATCGTGACGATCCCGGTCTCGGCCGCCGGCCGGGTGCGCGAAATCCTCAAGACGCTGTGGGTGCTCCCGGTGGATATCCGCCTCTCGGCCCACACCGACAAGCTGCGCTACCGCCCCCGCGCCTACTCCTATGTGGGCTCGATCCCCATGGTGGAGCTGGCCGAGAAGCCGATCGCCAACTGGGACTTCGTGATCAAGCGCGCCTTCGACCTGATCGTGGGAACGCTGGCGCTGATCGTGCTCGCGCCGCTGATGATCGCCACCGCGATCGCCATCAAGCTCGACAGCCCCGGCCCGGTGTTCTTCCGCCAGAAGCGCTACGGCTTCAACAACGAGGTCATCGACGTCTTCAAGTTCCGCTCGCTCCGGCACGAGATGGCGGATCCGGACGCGAAGACCGTGGTGACCAAGAACGACTCCCGCGTCACCAAGGTCGGCCGCTTCATCCGCAAGACCTCGATCGACGAGCTGCCGCAGCTGTTCAACGTGCTGAAGGGCGAGCTGTCGCTGGTCGGCCCGCGCCCGCACGCGGTGAACGCGCACACCTCGGAGACCCTTTGGAACGACGTGGTCGACGGCTATTTCGCCCGCCACAAGGTCAAGCCCGGCGTCACCGGCTGGGCGCAGATCAACGGCTGGCGCGGCGAGGTCGACACCAGCGACAAGCTGAAGCGCCGCATCGACCACGACCTCTATTACATCGAGAACTGGTCGATCCTGTTCGACGCCATGATCCTCATCAAGACGCCCTTCGCCCTCGCCAAGACGGACAACGCCTATTGAGCCAGGCGTCCGCCCTCGGGGCCGCGCGCCCGCTGACGATCGGCGTCGAGACGCTGCGCGAGGGGCTCGTCGCCATCGCGGTGCTGACGAGCTTCGTCGTCATGTTCGAGCCGGCGCCCTACGACCTGCTGTTCGTGCTGGCGATCGTGCTGTTCTCGCTCACCGGGCTGACGCTGCCGCGCACGCTGCTGCCGTTCGTGACGCTGGTGGCGCTCTACCAGCTCGGCGCGGTACTGACGCTCTCGCTGGTCATCAGCCGGCCGGACACGCTGAAATGGACCATCGTCGGCGTCTTCCTTGCGGTCACGGGCGTGTTCTACGCCCTGCTGCTGGCGGACCGGACGGAGATCCGGGCGCGGCTGATCGCCAACGCATGGGTGGTGGCGGCGGTCTTCGGCGGCGCGCTGGCGATCATCGGCTATTTCCACCTCGGGCCGGGCTCGGACAAGTTCCTGCTCTACGGCCGCGCCAAGGGCGCGTTCAAGGACCCGAACGTCTACGCGCCGTACCTGATCTTCCCGGCGCTGATCCTGATCCAGCGGCTCTACGCCGCCGAGCGGCTGCGGCAGATCATCTTCATCCTCGTGCCGCTCGGCGTGATCGTGAGCGGCATCTTCCTCAGCTTCTCCCGCGGCTCGTGGGGCCATCTGATCGCCTCCGCCGCGCTGATGACGGGTCTGACGATCCTCGCCTCGCCCAGCCCCGCGCGCCGGGCGCGCATCCTGCTGATCTGCTGCGGAGCGGCGGTGTGCGCGACGCTGCTCATTCTGGTGCTGCTCAGCCTGCCGTCGGTGTCGAACCTGTTTGCGGAGCGCGCCAGCCTCGAACAGGGTTACGATTCCGGCCGCTACGGCCGCTTCGGCCGTCACCTGCTCGGCGCCCAGATCGCGCTGGTGCAGCCGCTCGGCATCGGCATCTACGAGTTCGCACGCATGTTCGGCTCGGACGTGCACAACACCTATCTCAACGCCTTCCTGTCCTACGGCTGGCTCGGCGGCATATCGCTCATCGCGCTTGTGGTGATCACGGCGGTGTTCGGCGGGCGCTACGTGCTGTCGCCGACGCCGTGGCGGCCCATCTTCATCTGCGCCTACTCCACCTGGCTCGTGCTGATGATGGAGGCCTGGGTGATCGACGTGGACCACTGGCGCCACCAATGGGCGCTGCTCGGCATCACCTGGGGCCTGATCGGCGCGACCGCCCGGTTCGAAAAGCTGCGGCGATCGGCGTCCGATGCGACGTCGCGCCGGCTGGTGGACGCGCCGGCGAGGTGATCCATCTGTGACGCAGGCCACCCGACGCGACGGGCCGAAGGCCGACGCTTCACCGACGACGACGGACCGAGCCATGGCCGAGCGGCCGCTCAAGATCGTGCTGATCGACGCCAGTCCGGTGCGCGCCGCGATCCTGGAGGAGGGACTGCGCGACGCGGGCCATGCGAACATCATGCGCATCGCCGACCACGCCAATCTGCTGGAGCGCATCTACGCCATCGATCCGGACGTGATCCTGATCGACCTCGCCGACCCGAGCCGCGACGTGCTGGAGCAGATGTTCCAGGTGAGCCGCGCGGTGCGGCGGCCGGTGGGCATGTTCGTGGACCAGACCGACCATGCGGCGATCGAGGCCGCCATCGACGCCGGCGTCTCCGCCTATGTGGTGGACGGGCTGAAGCGCGAGCGCGTGAAGCCGATCCTCGACACCACCATCAGCCGCTTCCACGCCTTCTCCAAGCTACGCACGGAGCTCGAACAGGCCCGCAGCCAGCTCGAGGAGCGCAAAGTGGTGGACCGCGCCAAGGGCATCCTCATGCGCAGCCGCAACATCGGCGAGGAGGAAGCCTACGGCCTGCTGCGCAAGGTCGCCATGAACGAGAAGAAGAAGATCGCTGAGATCGCGCAATCGGTGGTCACCGCCGCGGAGCTTCTGGGATGACCCTCGACCGGGTGCGTATCGGCTTCATTCCCCTCGTGGACGCCGCGATCCCGATCGTGGCGGCGGATGTGGGCTTCGCCGCGGCGGAAGGCTTCGCCATCGATCTGGCGCGCGAGGTGTCGTGGTCGAACATCCGCGACCGGCTGACGCTCGGGCATTTCGACGTTGCGCATCTGCTGGCGCCGCTCGCCATCGCCACCTCGCTCGGGCTCGGGGCCCTGAAGGCGCCGCTGGCCGCGCCCGTGACCTGCGGGCTCAACGGCAACGCCATCACCTTCTCGCCCCATCTCTACGACGAGCTGCTGGAGCATCTGGCGCCGGACGCGAACCTGTTCGACCCGCGCGCCACGGGAGCCGCCTTCGCGTCGCTCGTGCGGGCGCGGCGCGCCCGCGGCGACGAGCAGCCGACGCTCGGCATGACCTTCCCGTTCTCCAGTCACAACTACCTGCTGCGACTCTGGCTCGCCGAGGCCGGCCTCGCGCCCGACGAGGACGTGCGCCTCGCCGTGGTGCCGCCGCCCTACATGGTGGACGCGCTGGAGCACGGGCATGTGGACGGCTTCTGCGTCGGCGCGCCGTGGAACGCGGTGGCGGTCAGCCTCGGGCTCGGGCGCATCGTCCATCTCGCCGTCGATCTGGTGGCGCGCTGCCCGGAGAAGGTGCTCGCCGTGCGCGAGAGCTGGCTCACCGACGCGCCCGACCGCGCGGACGCCCTGACCCGCGCCTGCCTGAAGGCCGCCGCCTGGTGCGACGATCCCGCGAACCACGACGATCTGGCGACGCTGCTGTCGTCGCCCGACCGGCTCGACGTGCCGGCCGGCGTCATCCGCGCCGCGCTCGACGGGCGGCTGGAGGTGGGGCGCGGCGTGCGCGCCAACGACGACTACCAGATCTTCGGCCGGGACCATGCGCTTCGGCCCGATCCGCGCCACGCGCTCTGGCTCTATGCGCAGATGACGCGCTGGCGGCAGGCCGGCGGCGAGGCGGAGGAAGCCGAGCGGGCGGCCGCGGTCTACCGCCCGGACCTCTACGACCGCGCCGTCGGCGCGGCCCCGCCGGCTGTGGCCGAAGACCCCTTGGGGCTGTTCAACGGCGGCTGAGCCGCCCTGCCTTCCTATTGACCATCGCTTACGATTAAGGCGCCCGCTGCGCTTCGCTGCGGCGCCGCAGCGGCTGCGCGCGATGGCGCGGCCGGACCTTCCAACCCTTTAATCGTTCAAATTTGAACCGTGACGGCGCTCGGCCGGCAGTTGGCACGCTGTCTGCATATGAAAACACGAAAGCCGGCGCCGCCGACGACGCCTCCTTTCACCGGCCCAACGATGGGCGCCAGCACCGCCGCTGATCTGACACGCGATCCCGCTTGTCCAGACAGCGGCTTTTTTTGTTCTCCGATCGCTTCGAGGGGAGCGGTCGTCCGACGACCACAGCGCCGATGGGCGCGCACGGAGCCGACGACTGAGATGAGCAAAGACCTCTCGACCTTTCTGACTTCGGGCCTGAGCCGCCGCACCGTCCTGCGCGCCGGCGCAGGCGCCGCGGCCACGCTGGCGGCCGCGCGCGTCCTTTCGCCCTCGGGCGTGTTCGCGCAGGGCGCAGGGCCCGAAACGACGAAGGCGACCCTGGGCTACATCGCCCTCACCGACAGCTCTCCGCTGATCATCGCCAAGGAGAAGGGCTTCTTCGCCAAGCACGGCATGACCGACGTGCAGGTGGTGAAGCAGGCCTCCTGGGGCACCACCCGCGACAATCTGGTGCTCGGCTCCGAGGGCAACGGCATCGACGGCGCCCACATCCTGAGCCCGATGCCGTACCTGATCTCGGCCGGCAAGGTGACGCAGCAGAACATTCCGCTGCCGATGTACATCCTCGCGCGCCTCAACTACGACGCGCAGGCGATCTCCGTCGGCTCCGCCTACAAGGGCCTGAAGCCGACCGTCGACGCCACGCCCCTGAAGGACGAGTTCCTGAAGAAGAAGGCCGCCGGCCAGCAGGCCAGGGTGGCCATGACCTTCCCCGGCGGCACCCACGACCTCTGGCTCCGCTACTGGCTGGCCGCCGCCGGCATCGATCCCGACAAGGACGTGGAGACCATCGTGGTGCCGCCGCCGCAGATGGTGGCCAACATGAAGGTCGGCACCATGGACGCGTTCTGCGTCGGCGAGCCGTGGCCGGGCCAGCTCGTGGGCCAGGGCATCGGCTTCACCGCCTGCAACACCTCGGAGCTGTGGGAGAACCACCCCGAGAAGTCGCTCGCCATGCGCGCCTCCTGGGTCGACAAGCACCCGATCGCCGCCAAGGCCATCCTCGCCGCGGTGATGGAGGCGCAGGCCTTCTGCGACGATCCGGCGAACAAGGAGGAGGTGGCCAAGACGGTGGGCACCCGCGCCTGGTTCAACGTGCCGGTGAAGGACATCGTCGGCCGCCTGTCCGGCGTCTACGACTACGGCGACGGCCGGGTGGTGGAGAACAGCAAGGGCCTGATGAAGTTCTGGGGCGGCGGCGCGGTGTCCTACCCGTTCCAGAGCCACGACCTGTGGTTCCTCACCGAGGACGTGCGCTGGGGCAAGCTCGACGCCGGCGCGGACCTCAAGGCCATGATCGCCAAGGTGAACCGCGAGGATCTCTGGCGCGAGGCGGCCAAGGCGGTCGACGGCGCCACCGCGCCCGCCTCCACCTCCCGCGGCGTCGAGACCTTCTTCGACGGCAAGACCTTCGACCCCGAGAACCCGCAGGCCTACCTCGACAGCCTCGCGATCAAGCGCCTCGCGTAAGCGAGGCCTTCGGGGACGCGCGCCCGGCCCGCGTCCCCTCCTCCGTCAACCGCCGAAGGATTCCGCCATGTCGGCCCCCGTTCTGAAACTCGACGACGCCCGCGCGCCGAAGCCGGCCGCGCCCTCCGCCACCGTGGTGGCGCTGCCGGCGGCGGCCAAGTCCTCCCCGTCCCGCGTCGCCAAGACGCTCGGGGCCGCCCGCGACTGGACGCTGACCAATCTGGTTCCGCCGCTGGTGGTGCTGGCGCTGCTGCTGTTCCTCTGGGAGATGATCTGCTCGCAGCCGGGCTCCGCCCTGCCGCCGCCGAGCCAGGTGATCTCCGACACCTGGGAGCTGCTGATCGATCCGTTCTACGATCGCGGCGGGCTGGACAAGGGCCTGTTCTGGCACCTGCTGGCGAGCCTGCAGCGGGTCGCGGTCGGCTACGCCATCGCGGTGGTGGTGGGCGTGGCGCTCGGCGTGCTGGTCGGCCAGTCCGCCTGGGCCATGCGCGGTCTCGATCCCATCTTCCAGGTGCTGCGCACCGTGCCCCCGCTCGCGTGGCTGCCGCTGTCGCTCGCCGCGTTCCGGGACGGCCAGCCCTCGGCGATCTTCGTGATCTTCATCACCTCGGTCTGGCCGATCATCATCAACACCGCCGTCGGCATCCGGAACATCCCGAGCGACTACGTAAATGTCGCCAAGGTGATCCGGCTCAACGGCTTCGAATATTTCGTCAAGATCATGCTCCCGGCCGCGGCCCCGTACATCTTCACGGGTCTTCGCATCGGCGTCGGCCTGTCCTGGCTCGCGATCGTCGCGGCCGAGATGCTCATCGGCGGCGTCGGCATCGGCTTCTTCATCTGGGACGCGTGGAACTCATCCAACATCAGCGACATCATTCTGGCGCTGATCTACGTGGGCGTGGTCGGCTTCATCCTCGATCGCGTCGTCGCCTTCATCGCCAGCGCGATCACGCGCGGCGCCGCCAGCGCCTGAGGAGAGCCGCGATGACCGTTCCGTTCCTGAAAATCGAGCATGTGGACAAGAGCTTCACCCGCGGCGCCGTCACCAACGAGGTGCTGAAGGACGTGTCGCTGGAGGTGAAGAAGGGCGAATACATCTCCATCATCGGCCATTCCGGCTGCGGCAAGTCCACGTTGCTGAACATCGTCGCGGGGCTGACGCCTGTGACCAAGGGCGTCGTCTTCCTCGAAGGCAAGGTGGTGGACGAGCCCGGCCCGGACCGCGCGGTGGTGTTCCAGAACCACTCGCTGCTGCCCTGGCTCACGGCCTACGAGAACGTGGCGCTCGCGGTCGACAAGGTGTTCGCCCGCACCAAGACCAAGGCCGAGCGCCACGACTGGACCATGCGCCAGATCGAGCTGGTGAACATGGCCCACGCCAAGGACCGGCGCCCGTCCGAGATCTCCGGCGGCATGAAGCAGCGCATCGGCATCGCCCGGGCGCTCGCCATGCAGCCCAAGGTCTTGCTGCTGGACGAGCCGTTCGGCGCGCTCGACGCCCTCACCCGCACCCATCTGCAGGACCAGGTCATGCAGATCCAGGCGGAGCTGAACAACACGGTGCTGATGATCACCCACGACGTGGACGAGGCCGTGCTGCTCTCGGACCGCATCGTGATGATGACCAACGGCCCCTCGGCCCGCATCGGCGAGATCCTCGACGTGCCGTTGGAGCGGCCGCGCAAGCGGCTGGAGCTGGTGTCCGACCGCGCCTACATCGCGGCCCGCGCGGCGGTGCTCAAGTTCCTTTACGAGCGCCATCGCTTCGTCGAGGCGGCCTGAGGAGCCTTGGAGAGATGGAGCGCGAGCGCCTCGTCGTCGTCGGCAACGGCATGGCCGGCCTGAAGCTTCTCGAGGAGCTTCAGGCCGCCTGCCCCGGCCGCTACGCCGTCACCGTGATCGGCGCGGAGCCGGAGCCGGCCTACAACCGCGTGCTGCTGTCGTCGCTGCTCGCCGGCGAGGCGAGCGACGAGGACATCCGCTTCCGCGACCGCGCCTGGTACGCCGCCAACGGCTTCCGCCTGCTGACCGGCGTCGCGGCCCGCGCCATCGACCATGACCGCCGCCGGGTGGAGCTGCGGGACGGCCGCGTGGCGCCCTACGACCGTCTGGTGCTCGCCACCGGCTCGGAGGCGATCCGCCTGCCGCTGCCGGGGGCGGACCTGCCGCAGGCGCTGGTGTTCCGGGACCATGCGGACGCAATGAGGCTCAAGACCCTCGCCCGGCCGGGCGCCCGCGCGGTGGTGATCGGCGGCGGCCTGCTCGGGCTGGAGGCGGCCTATGGGCTGGCGCTGCTCGGCTGCGAGACCACCGTGGTCCATCTCATGGACCGGCTGATGGAGCGCCAGCTCGACGCGCAGGGCGCGGCCACGCTGCGCCGGGCGCTGGAGGCGAAGGGCGTGCGGTTCCGGCTCGGCGTCCAGAGCGCGGGCGTCGCCGGCGAGACCAGGGTCGAGGGGCTCACGCTCGCGGACGGCGAGGTCATCCCCTGCGACATGCTGGTGATGGCCTGCGGCGTGCGGCCCAACGCGGCGCTTGGGCGCGCGGCCGGGCTCACCATCCAGCGCGGGCTGGTGGTGGACGACGGGCTGGCCACCTCCGCGCCGGACATCCACGCGCTCGGAGAATGCGCCGAGCACCGCGGCGTGGTCTACGGCCTCGTGGCCCCGGCCTATGCGCAGGCCCGCGTGCTGGCCGCCCGCCTCGCCGGCGACGCCACGGCGGCCTACGCCGGCAGCCTGCTCTCCACCAATCTCAAGGTGTCCGGCGTGTCGGTGTTCTCCGCTGGCGCGATCGACCCGGAAGACGGCGACCAGACCGTGCTGCTGTCCGATCCCGGCCACGGCGCCTATCGCAAGCTGATCGTGCGCGACGACCGCCTGACGGGCGCGATCCTCGTGGGCGAGGCCTCGGACGCGCTCTGGTACCTCGACCTCATCGCCCGCGCGGAGCCCCTCGGGGCGTTGCGCGACGACCTGGCCTTCGGCCGCAGCTTCGCGGCGGCCGCGTGAGGACTGACATCATGAGCGGCGATTTTTCCCCCGACCAGAAGCGCTACCTCGAAGGTTTCGTCTCCGGCGTGCAGGCCGTGCGCGTCGCCCGCGGCGCGCCGGTCCTCGGCGGCGGCTCCGCGGCGGCAGCCGCGCCCGCACTGAACGAGCCCACCGGCCCGGACGCCATTCACCTCAAGGCCATGGCGGCGCAGGAAAAGGCCGGCAAGAAGCTGGTGGCGCAGGAGAAGGCCAAGCGCGACGAGCACCCGTTCGACGCCTATGGCCGCTTCAAGCAGATGGCGAAAGACGGCCAGTTCGCCAAATCGATCGACGACTTCCGCATCCGCTTCCACGGCCTGTTCTATGTGGGGCCGACGCAGGACGCCTACATGTGCCGCCTGCGCATCCATAACGGCGTCCTGAAGGCGTGGCAGTTCCGGGGCGTGGCCGATCTCGCCGACGCCCATGGCGGCGGCTACTCCCACGTCACCACCCGCGCCAACCTGCAGGTGCGCGAGATCGACGCGAAGAACGGCGTCCCCTTCATCGAGGGGCTGGTGGACATCGGCCTCACCGCCAGGGGCTCCGGCGCCGACAACATCCGCAACGTCACCGGCACACCGACGGCGGGGATCGATCCGCAGGAGCTGGTGGACACCCGGCCCTACGCCAAGGAGTGGCACCACCACATCCTGAACGACCGCGCGCTCTACGGCCTGCCGCGCAAGTTCAACGTGGCCTTCGACGGCGCCGGCCGCATCGCCGCGCTTGAGGACACCAACGACATCGGCTTCCAGGCGGTGGAGATCCGCGACGGCTTCGGCGTCGCGCCCGGCGTCTGGTGGCGTCTCGCGCTCGGCGGCATCACCGGCCACAAGGACTTCGCCCGCGACACCGGCGTGATCGTGCCGCTCGACGAGGCGATCCGGGTGGCGGACGCCATCGTGCGCGTGTTCATCGCCTCCGGCGACCGTTCCGACCGCGCCAAGGCGCGGCTGAAATACGTGCTCGACGCCTGGGGCTTCGAGAAGTTCCTCGCCGAGGTGGAGACGACCCTCGGCGCCCCCCTCACCCGCGCGCCGGCGGAGGCCGTCGCCCCCCGCCCGGACAGCGACCGGCTCGCCCATATCGGCGTCCACCCGCAGAAGCAGGCGGGGCTGAACTGGGTCGGCGTCGTGCTGCGGCTCGGCAAGCTCACCTGCGACCAGATGCGGGGCCTCGCGACGATCTCCGAGCGCTACGGCGACGGCGACGTGCGCCTCACCGTCTGGCAGAACCTGCTGCTGTCCGGCGTGAAGGACGCGGACGTGGCCGCGGTTGAGGCGGAGATCGCGGCGCTCGGCCTCGCCACGCAGGCCTCCAACGTGCGCGCCGGTCTGGTGGCCTGCACCGGCAGCCGGGGCTGCAAGTTCGCGGCCGCCGACACCAAGGGCTTCGCCGACCAGATCGCCGATCACGTGGACGGCGTGCTGGCGGTCGACACGCCTGTGAACATACACGTCACCGGCTGCCACCACTCCTGCGCCCAGCACTACATCGGCGACATCGGGCTGATCGGCGCCAAGGTGCCGGTGGGCGAGGAGGATATGGTGGAGGGCTTCCACATCCTCGTCGGCGGCGGCTTCGGCGCCGACGCCTTCATCGCCCGCGAGCTCGTCCGCGACGTGAAGGGCGAGGACTGCCCGGCGGTGGTGGAGAAGATGCTGCGCGGCTACATGGCCGGCCGCGCCGCCCCGGACGAAACCTTCGCCGCCTTCACCCGCCGCCACGACGCCGACGCCCTGAAGGCCCTGTTCGAGCTGGAGGACGCATGACGACGCGCGCCCTCCCTTGTCCCGGCCTCAAGCCGAAACCCGGAGCCGCTTGCGGTTCAGAACATCGCTCTGAGCGCCCCGCGATCCCCCTGAGCCTCGGCGTTTCAGGACGCCGTTTCGACCGTCTCGCGCGCACCGGCTCCGTCAGCGTGTCTGGGTCCCGGCTCAAGGCCGGGACAAGAAGAGCGCGCTCCTTCTTCTCTTGTCCCGGCCTTGAGCCGGGACCCAGAACCGCTGGCGGTTCAGGACATCGCTCTGAGCGTCCCGCGCTCCCCCTGAGCCTCGGCGTTTCAGGACGCCGTTTCGGCCGTCCCACGTTCACCGGCGCCCGCAGCGTGTCTGGGTCCCGGCTCAAGGCCGGGACAAGAAAAACGCGCCCTTTCTTCTCTTGTCCCGGCCTTGAGCCGGGACCCAGAACCGCTGGCGTCTCAGAACCTCGCTCTAAGCGGCCCGTGCTTCCCTGGAACGTCGGCGTTTCAGGACGCTGTTTCGACCGTCCCGCGTTCACCGGCGCCGTCAGCGTGTCTGGGTCCCGGCTCAAGGCCGGGACAAGGGAGGCGCGCCTCTCAGACCGTCGCTCTCAGCGCCCTGCACCCTTTCGAACCTTCGGCGCGTCCTCGCTCTCTCTCCAGAGCGAACCCCGTCGCGCGCCGGCCGGAGCCCGCCCATGACCTTGCAGACCGCCGTGCTGCCTCCGCTCGTTCCTGAAAACGCGCCGTTCAGCCCCGAGCAGCGCGCCTGGCTCAACGGGTTCTTCGCCGGGCTGCTGTCGCTCGACGGCGGCGTGCAGGCGCTGTCGCGGGACGCCGCCACCGTCCTGCTTGGCTCGCCGCTGCCGGGCGAGGCCCCGGCCGCCCCCGCGGAGGAGGACGACGGCGCGCCGTGGCACGACGCCTCCATGCCACTCGACGAGCGCATGACGCTCGCGGACGGCAAGCCGCTGCGCCGGCGCATGATGGCGGCCATGGCGCAGCAGGACTGCGGCCAGTGCGGCTATCTCTGCGACACCTACGCCGACGCCCTCGCCAAGGGCGAGGAGAAGAAGCTCAACCTCTGCGTCCCCGGCGGCAAGGAGACGAGCCGCATGCTGAAGAGGCTCGCGGAGGAGCTTGGCGGCGCCGCGCCGGCGAAGCCCGTGGCGGTCGTCGCCGCAGCGCCGGCGGTGGAGCCCGGCCGCTCGCGCGAGGCGCCGGTGCTCGCCGCCTTCCTGTCAAAGCGCGCGGTGAGCGGCGCGGGCTCCGACAAGGAGACCAACCATGTGGAGATCGACCTCAGCGCCTGCGGCCTGACCTACGAGCCCGGCGACTCGTTCGGCCTGTTCGCCGCCAACGCCCCGGACCTGTGCGCGGCGGTCGCGGCCCGGGTCGGCGTCGACGCCGACACGGCGGTCGCCCATGACGGAGAAACCCTGCCGCTCGGCGTCTGGCTGGCGGAGAAGGTCTCGCTCGGCGCCGCGCCCGACGCCCTGTTCGAGCTGCTGGGCGCCTATGCGGAAAGCCCCGACGACAAGGCGACGCTCGCCCGGCTCGCCGAGGGCGAGGACCCCGACGGCGACCTCGAGACGCTGGACGTGCTGGCGGCGCTGGAGAAGTTCCCCGCCGCGACGCCGCCCGTGGCCGAACTTCTGGCCGCGCTCGATCCGCTGCAGCCGCGGCTCTACTCGATCTCGTCGGCGCTCTCCGCCGATCCGGGCAAGGTCAGCCTCACGGTGGCGGCGGTGCGCTACCGCATCGGCGACCGCACGCGGCTCGGCCTCGCCTCCACCTATCTCGCGGATCGGGTGGCGCCGGGCGACGCGCTCAAGGTCTATGTGCAGAAGGCGCACGGCTTCGCCCTGCCGGCGGACGGCGCGACGCCGGTGATCATGGTCGGCCCCGGCACCGGGATCGCGCCGTTCCGCTCCTTCCTGCGCCATCGCATGGCGACCGGCGCGGGCGGCGGGGCGTGGCTGTTCTACGGCCACCAGCACGAGGCGACCGACTTCTACTACCGCGACGAGCTGGAGGAGCTTCAGGCGGCGAACGCGCTGACGAAGCTGTCGCTGGCCTGGTCCCGCGACGGCGCGCAGAAGGTCTATGTGCAGGACCGCATGCGCGAGGCCGGCGCCGAGCTGTGGAGCTGGCTGGACCGGGGCGCGCATTTCTACGTCTGCGGCGACGCCAAGCGCATGGCGGCGGATGTGGAGAAGGCGCTGGTCGACGTGGTCGCGGCCCATGGCGGCCGGGAGCCGGACGCGGCGCGCGCTTACGTGGCCGAGCTGAAGAAGTCCGGCCGCTACCAGGCCGACGTCTACTGAGGAGCGCAAAGCCATGAACATGCGCGCCGCCGATCCGAACCCCGTGCGCACCACCTGCCCCTATTGCGGCGTCGGCTGCGGCGTGCTCGCCACGCCCGATCGGGCGGGCGGCGCCGCGATCGCGGGCGATCCCGAGCACCCGTCCAACTTCGGCCGGCTGTGCTCCAAGGGCTCGGCGCTCGGCGAGACGCTGTCGCTGGAGGGGCGGCTGCTGCATCCCGAGATCGACGGCCGGCGGGCGAGCTGGGACGACGCGCTGGACGAGGTCGCCGACGGCTTCCGCCGGACCCTCGAGGCCCATGGGCCCGGCGCGGTCGCGATCTATCTCTCCGGGCAGCTGCTGACCGAGGACTATTACGCCGCGAACAAGCTGTTCAAGGGCTTCCTCGGCTCCGCCAACGTGGACACCAACTCGCGGCTCTGCATGTCGTCCTCGGTCGCGGGCCACAAGCGCGCCTTCGGCTCCGACACCGTGCCCGGAACCTACCGCGACCTGGAGACCGCGGACCTGCTGGTGCTGGTGGGCTCCAACGCCGCCTGGTGCCATCCGGTGCTCTACCAGCGCATGCTGGCGGCGCGCGCGGCGCGGGGAACGAAGCTGGTGGTGATCGATCCGCGCGCCACCGCCACCTCCGAGGAGGCGGACCTGCATCTGCCGATCGCCGCCGGCGCGGACACGGTCCTGTTCAGCGGCCTGCTGGTGGCGCTCGCGGAACGCGGCGCGCTCGACCGGGCGTACGTCGCCGACCACACGGACGGCTTCGAGGCCGCGCTCGCCCGCGCGTACGAACTCGCCCCGAGCCTCGACGCCGTCGCCGCCGCCTGCGGGCTGGAGGCCGCGGCGGTCACGGCCTTCTACGACCTGTTCGCCGCCACCCGGCGGACGGTGACGCTTTACAGCCAGGGCGTGAACCAGTCGGCGCAGGGCACCGACAAGGTGGGCGCCATCCTCAACGTCCATCTCGCCACCGGCCGCATCGGGCGCGAGGGCATGGGGCCGTTCTCGCTCACTGGCCAGCCCAACGCCATGGGCGGTCGCGAGGTGGGCGGGCTCGCCAACACGCTCGCCGCGCACATGGACTTCGACGCGGCGTCGATCGACCGCGTGCAGCGCTTCTGGGGCGCGCCGCGCATGGCCCGCGCGCCGGGCCTGAAGGCGGTGCAGATGTTCGAGGCGATCGGGCGCGGCGAGATCAAGGCGCTGTGGGTGATGGGCACCAACCCCGCCGCCTCCCTGCCCCGCGCCGACGCCGTGCGGGACGCGCTCGGCAGGCTCGACCTGTTCGTGGTGTCCGAGAACATCGCCTCCAACGACACCGTCAACGCCGGGGCGCGCATCCGCCTGCCCGCCGCCGCCTGGGGCGAGAAGGACGGCGTGGTGACCAACTCCGAGCGCCGCATCTCCCGCCAGCGCGCCTTCCTCGCCTTGCCGGGGCAGGCCCGGCCGGACTGGTGGGCGGTCGCGCAGGTGGCGAAGCGGCTCGGCTTCGAGGACGCGTTCGGCTGGCGCACGCCGGGCGAGGTGTTCCGGGAGCACGCCGCGCTCTCCGCCTTCGAGAACGACGGCGCGCGGGATTTCGACATCGGCGCGCTGTCGGACCTCGACACGCGCGATTACGATCAGCTCCGCCCGACCCAGTGGCCCGCCCGCCCCGGCGCCGCCCGAAGCGACACCCGCTTCTTCGCCGATGGCGGCTATTTCACGCCCACCCGGCGCGGCCGCTTCGTGGAGGTCGCGCCGATCGCGTCCGGATCCGCGCACGACGACGCCCATCCGTTGCGTCTCAACACCGGCCGCATCCGCGACCAGTGGCACACCATGACGCGCACCGGCAAAAGTCCGCGTCTGGCGAGCCACCTGCCCGAGCCCTTCGTGGAGATCCACCCCGCGGACGCAAGGGCGGCGGGGGTCGTGGACGGCGGCTTCGCGCGGGTGACGAGCCCCCACGGCGCGGCGACGCTGCGCGTGCGCGTGACCGACGGCGCGCGGACGGGCGCGCTGTTCGCCCCGATCCACTGGACCGACGAAACCGCGTCCCACGCCCGCGTCGGCGCGCTGGTCCATGCGGTCACCGATCCGTTTTCCGGCCAGCCCGACGCCAAGGCGACTCCGGCGGCGATTGCGCCCGTGAGCTTCGCGCTGCAAGGCTTCGCCATGGCGCGGGGCGATCTCGGCGCGCTGGACCCTGCGGCGTGGTGGGCGAAGGCGACCGCGCCGATGGGCCACGGCCTGCTGTTCGCGCTTCAGGCCGAACCGGAGGTCGCGGCGCTGTTCCCGGACATGGAGCCGACCGACGAGATCGTCGAATATGTGGACGCAGGGCGTGGCGTGCGCCGCATCGCCATGTTCCGCGACGGCGAGCTCGACGCCTGCCTGTTCGTCGGCCCCATGCGGCAGGACGGGGCCTGGACCTATCTGCGCGACAAGCTCGGCGCGCGGCTGAGCGAGGGGCAGGTGCGGAGCCTGCTGCTGGCGGGCCGGGCGAGCGACGGCGTGGCGGCGGGGCCCATGGTCTGCGCCTGCCACGGCGTGGCGAAGGGCGTGATCGACCGCGCCATCGCGGGCGGATGCCACGACACGGCGGCGGTGGGCGCGGCCACGAAGGCCGGCACCAATTGCGGCTCCTGCCTCCCCGAAATCCGCCGCATGCTGGCCGCCCAGCGCATCCCGGCGACCGCCTGACGGTCCGGCGCTTACGGCGTCGTCGCGAGCCGCGCCAGCGCCAGAGCCGTCGCGACGTCCTTCGCGGTCTCGGGCGCCGTCTCGACGTCGGGGCGCACGCCGACCCCTTCCCAATTTCCGCGGGTGACCGGATTCTCCGCCCGGCCCGTCGGAACGACCACGAACAGGTCCGCCCCAAGCTCCGTCAGGCCGCCCGGATTGGCCCCGCCGCGGGTGGTGGCGCCGACCACGGTCGCGCGCCGAAGCGCCTGAAGGTCGTAGGCGAACTCCTCGCCCGCCGAATAGGTCTTCGGCCCGACCAGCACATAGACCGGCCTGGCGAGATAGCGCGTCGGCGTCGGCGAACTCCAGAACGATTCCGTCCGGAAAGTCGTCGTTCCCCGCTCGCGCCAGACGAGATCGTTGATGTGGACCCGCGCGTCGGGATCGAGAAAGAAGCTGACGAGATAGGCGACCGAGGCCGGATGGCCGCCGCCGTTGTCGCGCATATCGACGATGAGCGCCGCCGTGTCCGCCAGACGGCTCATGGCCGCGTCGGCGGCCGGCGCGAAGGTCTCCGGCGGCG
This sequence comes from Methylopila musalis, assembly GCF_042679725.1. Lineage (NCBI taxonomy): Bacteria > Pseudomonadati > Pseudomonadota > Alphaproteobacteria > Hyphomicrobiales > Methylopilaceae > Methylopila > Methylopila musalis. Next base: position 28,051 of record NZ_JBHTMX010000007.1, on the reverse strand, counting down.
CGAACCGCGCGACATGGAGATAGCCGACGCCGCCCTCCAGCCGCGTCACCTCGAAGCCGTCCCCCTCCGGACCGGGCGACGACGGCCGAGGGCCGAAGGGCGAGCCGGAGATCACCCGCACATGGCCGTCGCCGGTCAGCGCCCGCAGCCGGTCGGTCAGCCGGCGCGCGAACACGGCCGGGTCGGTCGCGTCCGCATAGGCGCCGTCCGCTCGCTCCGCCTCCAGCGCGTCCGCAGCCGTCGCGCCGCGGTCGGGAAACACGTAGGCCTCGCGCAGTTCCGTGGCGATCCGGCCAACCGTCCGGTCGATCGCCGCCCGGTCGAGACCCGCCCCGTGCGCCTCCGCGGAGAGCGCCGCGGCGGCCGTCGGGCCGGCCGCAAACGTCAGGGCCGCGGCAAGGCCGCCGGCGAACATGACAAGGCGATGGCGCATCATGGCTTCGCTCTCCCAACCGCGCGCGGTTTCGAGGCTCGCGCAGGCGCGACGTCCCGTCAGGCGGCCTCTTCAACCGTCACGAAGCGGCGGCGCAGGCCTTCCACGCGTTCGGGCTCGATGCGCACGGTGACGCGCGTCGCGCCGTCGTCCTTCACGTGGCGCTCCATCACGTCGCAGTGGCGGAACAGCCAATTCACGCCCGCGCCGTCCTCGGGCGCGACGGTGACCACAACGGTCTCGCGTCCCACCGACAGCCGGGCCTCGATGGCGGCGAGCAGCACGCCTTCGCCTTCGCCCGTCAGCGCCGAGACCGGCGCGGGCCGCGCCTCCGGCTCGCGCCGCGCGGCGGTGGCGAGCAGGTGCTCGCGCGCGCCGTCGTCCAGCAGGTCGATCTTGTTCCAGACCTCGATCACCCGCCGGCTGTCGTCCGGGTCGATGTCGAGATCGCGCAGCACCGCCACCACGTCGGCGCCCTGCGCCTCCGCGTCCTCGTGGCTGATGTCGCGCACGTGCAGGATGACGTTGGCCTCGATCACCTCCTCCAGCGTCGCCCGGAAGGCGGCGACGAGCTGCGTCGGCAGTTCGGAGATGAAGCCCACCGTGTCGGACAGGATGGCGTGGGCGCCGTGCGGCAGGGTGATGGAGCGCAGCGTGGGGTCGAGGGTGGCGAACAGCATGTCCGCCGCCATCACGTCGGCGCGGGTCAGGCGGTTGAACAGCGTCGACTTGCCGGCGTTGGTGTAGCCGACCAGCGCGACCACCGGATAGGGCACGCGCTTGCGGCCGGCGCGGTGCAGGCCGCGGGTGCGCTTCACCTGCTCCAGCTCGCGCTCGATCTTGAGGATGCGCTCGGTGATCATCCGGCGGTCGGCCTCGATCTGGGTCTCGCCCGGACCGCCGAGGAAGCCGAAGCCGCCGCGCTGCCGCTCCAGATGGGTCCAGGAGCGCACGAGCCGGCTCTTCTGCCAGGTGAGATGGGCGTGCTCCACCTGCAGCACGCCTTCCCGGGTGCGGGCGCGCTGGCCGAAGATCTCCAGAATGAGGCCGGTGCGGTCCAGCACCTTGGCGCCGAGCGCCTTCTCGAGATTGCGCTGCTGGACGGGCGTGAGCGCCGTGTCCATGATCACGAGCTCGATGTCCTCGGCCTTGGCGAGCTCCGCCAGTTCCTCCACCTTGCCCTTGCCGACGAAGGTGGAGGGCCGCGCCTGCTGCAGCATCACCAGCCGGCGCGCGCGCACGTCGAGATCGATGGCGAGGGCGAGGCCCACCGCCTCCTCCAGACGCGCCTCGGGCCCGCGGACAGGGCCTTCGGCCGCGCCGCGCACCACCGGCGTCACCACCAGGGCGCGCGTGCGGTCCGCCCGGCGGGTCTCATAGCCCCGCGCGGGACGGTCCTCGTCCTCGAACACGTCGTCGTCGTCGTCGTTCACGCCGTCACCCCGGCGGCGAAGGCGTCGCCGCGCACGCTCAGCGGCCGCCGCGCGTCGGCGTCTCCGCCTCGTCCTCGGGCTCGAACAGCTGGATCGGATGGCCGGGCATCACGGTGGAGATCGCGTGCTTGTAGACGAGCTGGGAATGGCCGTCCCGGCGCAGGAGCACGCAGAAGTTGTCGAACCAGGTGACGACGCCTTGAAGCTTCACGCCGTTGACCAGGAAAATCGTCAAAGGAATCTTGTTCTTGCGAACGTTGTTGAGAAACGTGTCCTGAAGGTTCTGCGTACGCTCGGCAGCCATGTTTTTCTTCTTCCGTTGAAGGCTCAACCGACACAAAGCGCCAGCCGCGGGAAAGGGCGCCTCAGGCGCACGCTGAAGTTGGGCTCCCCCGAGCGTCGGACGCTGCGTCCTGCGGGCGAACCCGCAGGGGCATTTAACGCCGGGCGAACCGCTTTTCGCAAGAGCGAGATGGTCACGACGTCACTTTGGAGCGCATCGATCTACGACTTTCTGGGGATTAATCCCGCGCGGCGAACTCATGAAACCGGCGGCGAAGGCCAAGAGCGACCGGGCCAGGGCGACCGTCGCCCACCGGCTCGCCGTCGATCGCCGTCACCGGCGTCACCAGCGCGGTGGCGGCGGTGTTGAACGCCTCCGCCGCGGCCTTCGCCTCGGCCACCGTGAAGCGGCGCTCCTCGATGCGCATCTGCAGCTTCTCGGCGAGATCGAACAGCGTGGTCCGGGTGACGCCGCGCAGGATGCCGTTCTCCGCCGGCCGGGTGACGATGACGCCCTCCCGCGTGACGATCCATGCGTTGGTGGAGCCGCCCTCGGTCACGTAGCCCTCGGCGTCCACGTACCAGGCCTCTTTGGCGCCGGCCTCCTTCGCCTGCTGCTTCACCAGCACGTTCGGCAGCAGGCCCACGGTCTTGATGTCCACGCGCGGCCAGCGGTTCTCGGGGACCGTGATCACCTTCACCCCGGCCTCGGCGCCGGCGTCCATTCTGGCGCGGTCATGGGCGCGGGCGGTGACGACCAGCGCCGGCGGAGTCGCGTCGGAGGGGAACGTGTGGTCCCGGCGGGCTACGCCGCGCGTCACCTGCAGATACACGATGCCGTTCCGCACCCGGTTGCGCCGGACGGTCTCGTTCAGCACCACCCGCAGCGCGGCCTCGCCCATGGGCGCGCGGATGCGCAGCTCGTCGAGCGAGCGCCACAGACGGGCGAGATGGCGGGGCGCGTCGATCAGCGCCCCGTCCCGCACTTCGCACACCTCGTAGACGCCGTCCGCGAACTGGTAGCCGCGGTCCTCGATGTGCACGGCGGCGTCGGCGTGGGGGACATACTGGCCGTTGACATAGGCGATGCGGGACATGGAGCCGCTTCCGTTCGATGAGAGGTGATCGGTCCTTCTCGGCGGACCGGAGCATCAAATCCAGGCGCGCGCCGCTCGTTGGGCCCCGGCGTGTTTCGGGCCTGACGAGCGGCGATCGCCACCGACGTCTTCGCTCAGCGGCGCCTCAGCCGATGCCGAGCGCCTTGAGCTTGCGGTGGAGCGCCGAGCGCTCCATGCCGATGAACTCGGCGGTGCGGGAGATGTTGCCGCCGAACCGGCTGATCTGCGCCATCAGGTACTGGCGCTCGAAGATCTCCCGCGCCTCGCGCAGCGCGAGCCCCATGAGCTGCTCGCCGCCGGCGCCCTGCGGCATGGGCGGCACCATGGCGCCGATCTCCGAGGGCAGCATGCTGGCGGTGACCACGGCGTTGGGATCGCCGCCGGCCAGAATCATCAGCCGCTCCACGTTGTTGCGGAGCTGGCGCACGTTGCCGGGCCAGTCGTGGCTCTGCAGCACCGCCATGGCGTCCTCGCCGATGTCGCGCTTGGGCAGGCCGGTCGCCGCGGAGATCTGGTCGAGAAAGAACTCGATCAGCTCCGGAATGTCCTCCCGCCGCTCGGCGAGCCCCGGCACCCGCACCGGCACCACCGCGAGGCGGTGGAACAGGTCCTCCCGGAAGGCGCCGTCGGCGATCTCGTTCTCCAGATTGCGGGCGGAGGACGAGATGATGCGCACGTCCACCGACACCTTGGTGGAGCCGCCGACGCGGGTGAAGGTCTGCTCCACCAGAACGCGCAGGATGCGGTTCTGGGTCTCGCGCGGCATGTCGGCCACTTCGTCGATGAACAGCGTGCCGCCATGCGCCTCTTCGAGCGCGCCGACCTTGCGGCTGCCGTTCACGCCCTCGACGCCGAACAGCTCCTCCTCCATGCGCTCCGGCGTGATGGCGGCGGCGTTGATCAGCACGAACGGCCCCGCCGCGCGCGCCGAAGCGGCGTGGATCGAGCGGGCGGCGAGCTCCTTGCCGGCGCCGGAGGGGCCGGTGATCAGGATGCGGCTGTTGGTGGGCGCCACGCGGTCGATCGCGGTGCGGAGCTGGTTCATCACCGTGGAGCGGCCGACGAAGCGGCTGGCGTGCGTGGAGCCGCGCTTCAGGTCGCGCAGCTCGCGCTTCAGCCGCGAGGCTTCGAGCGCCCGCTGGGCGATCAGCACCAGACGGTCGGCCTTGAACGGCTTCTCGATGAAGTCGTAGGCCCCGCTCTTGATGGCCGCCACCGCGGTCTCGATGTTGCCGTGGCCGGAGATCATCACCACCGGCAGGTCCGGGTGCTCGGCGTGAATCTGCTCGAGGATCTCCAGCCCGTCGAGCTTCGAGCCCTGAAGCCAGATGTCGAGGAACACGAGCTGCGGCCGCCGCTTCGCCACTTCGGCCAGCGCCTCGTCGGAGTTGCGGGCCGTGCGCGTGCCGTGGCCCTCGTCCTGAAGGATGCCGGCCACGAGTTCGCGGATGTCGGCTTCGTCGTCGACGATGAGGATGTCGGTCGCCATGGGACGGGTTCTAGACTCCGTTTCTTGATCGTGTTCAGGCCGCGGGGGCCCCTCGGGTGGGCGCGACGTTCGGGACGGCGGCGCTCTCGCCGGCGCGGGCCTGGAACCAGAGCCGCACCATGGCGCCGCGTCCGCCGGAGGCCACGGAGGGCGCGTCCAGCAGCTCCACGCCGCCGCCGTGCTCCTCCAGAATCTTGCCGACGATCGCGAGGCCGAGGCCCGTGCCCTTCTCCCGCGTGGTCATATAGGGCTCCAGCAGCCGCTGTCTGTTCTCCACCGGCAGGCCGGCGCCGTTGTCGATCACGTCGATCACGGCGATGTCGCCCTCGCGGCGGACGGCCACGTCGATGCGGCCCTCGCCGCGCACGTCCTCCGGCACGGCGTGCACGGATTCGGTCGCGTTCTTCACGATGTTGGTGACGGCCTGCGCCACCAGCCGGCGGTCGAAGCGCGCCAGCACCGGCTCGTCGACGCCCTGCATCTCGATGCGGATGTCGGGATAGCCCACGCGCATCATGAACACGCCCTGCTTCACCACCTTGGCGAGGTCCTCCTCCTCCATGGTGGGCTTGGGCATGCGCGCGAAGGACGAGAACTCGTCCACCATACGCTTGATGTCGTCCACCTGGCGGATGATCGTGTCGGTGCACTGGTCGAACACCTCGCGCTCCTCCACGATCACCTTGCCGTACTTGCGGCGGATGCGTTCGGCGGAGAGCTGGATCGGCGTCAGCGGGTTCTTGATCTCGTGGGCGATGCGCCTTGCCACGTCCGCCCAGGCGGAGGTGCGCTGCGCGGCCACCAGCTCGGTGATGTCGTCGAGGGTGACCACGTAGCCGTGCTCGTCCGCGCTGGGCGTCTCGATGGTGAAGCGCACGTTCAGGTTGCGCTCGCGCCCCGCGCGCAGAATGCTCACCTGCCCCTGCACCAGCTTCTGGGCGCGGCCGAGCGCGGCCTCCACCAGCGGCGCGAACTCCGGCGCGGCCTCCGCCAGCGGCGCGCCCAGAAGCTTCTCCTCCCGCGCGCCCAGCAGCTTCTCCGCCGTGCGGTTCATGAGCGTGATCCGCCCCTGCGGATCGATGCCGATGACGCCCGCGCTCACGCCCGCAAGCACGGCTTCGGTGAAGCGGCGGCGGCTGTCCATCTGGTCGGCGGCCTCCACCAGCTCGTTCCGCTGGGTGCGCAGGTCCGCCGTCATCTTGTTGAAGGTCTCGGCGAGGCCGCCCAGTTCGCCCTGCTGCTTCTTCGTCTCCGGCACCTGGACGTAGAGGTTGCCCTGGCTGACCTGATCGGCGGCCGAGATCAGCCGCCGGATCGGCGTCACCAGCCGGTTGGCGAAGGCGAGGCCGAACCAGATCGCCGCCAGCAGCAGCGACAGCGCCACCACCAGATAGAGCAGCGCGAAGGTGGCCTGGATGCGCGGCCGGCGGTCGGTGAGGACCGAGTACTCCTCCGCCCCCTGCTCCACCAGTTGGAGGTAGCTGTTGGCGCGCGGGTCCACCGGGCGCGCGACGAACAGCACCAGATCGTCGTAACCGGACAGCTTCAGCACGGCGCCGATGGCGTTCTGGCGGCCGGGGGCGAGCAGCGTCGGCTCGTCCGCCGCCGCCTGCTGCACGTCCGGCAGCGGCGGGCGGGGAAACTCGCGGCCGATCTTGATGTTGGCCCGCAGCACCACGGTCCCGTCCGGCCGCATCAGCTGCGCTTCCGGCAGGCCGCGGATGGTGGCCTGGGCGGTGAAGAACTCGGCGAAGCGCTCCCGGTCGTTGTCAAACAACGGCCGCGCCCGGTTCACGTCGTTCGACATGGCGAGGATTTCGCCGCGGATGGAGCGGGCGTGCTCCTCCAGATAGGCGCGCGCCACCACCCGCGAGTTCTCCACGATCTCGCGCACGCGGGTGGAGAACCAGCTGTCGAAGCCCCGGTCGATGGTGACCACGGCGAAGATGGCGAGCAGCGCCGCCGGCGTGACCGCCACCACCGAGAACAGCGCCACCAGCCGCCCGTGGATCTGCGAGCCGGCGAGCCCGCGCCTGCGGGCGATCACGAAGGCCCGCGCCTCCCACAGGATGACGAGCAGCAGCAGCCCGACGAAGAAGCCGTTCACATAGACCGCGATGCGGCTTGCTTCCTCGGTCGGCTCGATGTCGAGCCGCCCCGTCAGCACCACGAAGGTCACCAGCGCCGAGATCAGCGCCGCGATGACGCAGACGGGGCCGAGCACGCCCGGCCCGCGGCGCTCGAGGTTCGCGATCGGCAGGTCGGTGGAGGCGGCGGGAACGTCGCTGGGCATGCGGTCTCAGGCGGGGACAGACGTCTCTCATGGCCGGACGCCGCCGGACGGCGCCCTCCCCGATGCGAGTCGCCGCGACGCCATGATGCAACGGGAGCACACTGTTGTCGAAATGCGACAACTTCGTGGTCGCCAAAGATGTGGATGACTCGCCCGCTGCACGCTCCGTTCGGGACCGGATCATGTCGTCAAAACGGCATTAAATGTCAGTTCATTAGGGTCGTTTCCTCCACCTCTTCCACGCTATCCGTTTCGATGCGCCGGCTCTCGGCGGAGGCGCGACGGCGGCCGCCCGAAACGGCTCATACAAGTCTGCGACGTCCGGCGCCCTGACGACATCGCCACCCTTGGCGGCGCACCCCAGTCGCGTGAGCGAGGCTTCCGGCGGGCTTGACACGGGCGCCCCTTTCCACGGATGCGTGATGGCATGGACGCTGTGACGAAGGCGAAGAGATCGCGTGCCTGGCGCTTGTGCGTCCGGGCTGCGGTGGCGCTTTGCCTTGTCGTCTTCGGCCTCGGCGACGCCGTGGAGCGCGGGCTCGCCGGTCATGTGGGGCTCGACGCGGCCCTGACCTACGCGGTCTCGGCCGAGCCTGCGGCGAACGCTTCGCCTGACCATTCCGGCCTCCATGTGGACGAGCGGTCGGGCGACGACGATCGCGGCGGCCCGGTCGTCGGCCATGGCTGCCACGGCTGCGCGGCGCTGCCCGGACGGATGGCGCCGGTCGTCGCCGCGCCCGCCGTGCTCGGATCCTCCCTCGCCTGGGCCTCCGTGCCGTCGGCTGCGGGACGCGCGCCGCTCATCGACCTTCCTCCTCCCCGAGCCTGACCTGACGACACCCTGAGCCGGCGCGCGCCGAGAGCCGCGCCCGACCCCGTTCGTCCGTTCATCAGGTCAGGTCATGTTTTTCCGAACCCGCGCGCTTGCGCTGGGGGCGGCCATCGCGCTGCTTCCCGCGCCGGCGACGCACGCCGCGCCCACATCCCCACCTTCGGCGCGCGCCCTCACCCTGTCGCAGGCGCTGTCGCGCGCCGTCGCCACCAGCCCCGGTCTCGCCATGGCGGACCGGGACATCGGGGCGGCGGGCGCACGCAGCCTGCAGGCCGGCGTCTTCCCGAACCCCGAGCTTTCCGCCGAACTCGACAACGCCTTCGGCTCGAAGGCGAAGCGGAACCTCAGAAGCGCCGAGACGACGCTTCAGATCAGCCAGCTCTTCGAGCTTGGGGCCAAGCGCGAGGCCCGGATGGCGGTCGCGGCCGCCGACATCGACGCCGCGCGCTGGGACCGGGCCGCGACCCGGCTTCAGGTGCTGGCGGAAACCGCCGAAGCTTTCGCGAGGACGCTCGGCGCGCAGGCCCGCGTGTCCGAACTGGACGCCCAGGTGGACGACCTCGACCGCCTGACCCCGCTGCTCCAGCGGCGCGTAGAGACCGGCGCCTCGTCGAGCGCGGAGATCGCGCGCGGCCGCCTCGCCACCGAGACGACCCGCGTCGAGCTCGCCAAGGCGCGCGCCAGCTTTCAGGCGGCCCGGCGCGAGCTGTCGGCGCTGATCGGGGAGAAGGCTCCCTCCTTCGCCTCCGTCGGCGGCGACCTCCGGCGCATCGGCGCGCCGCCCCCGTTCGACAGCCTGATGTCGAGGGCGTTGCAGACCCCGCAGCTCACCCGCTTTACGGCGGTGCGGGCCCAGCGCCGGGCGCTGCTGGCGGCGGCGCAGGCCAAGGCCACGCCCGACGTCACGGCCGGCGTCGGCTGGCGGCATGACCGCGAGGACCGCTCCAACGCGGTGATGGCCTCGCTCAGGATGCCGCTGCCGGTGTTCGACCGGAACCAGGGCGGCGTGATCGAGGCGAACGAGACGCTCGCCCGAACCGAGGCCGAGACGGCCGCGGCCCGGCGGACCCTGACCATCCTCGTCGGCGCCGCCTACGAGGCGCTTCGGGGCTCCTACGACGAGGCCCGGCTCACCCGCGCCAACGTGCTGCCCGTCGCCCGCGAGGCCTACGACAGCATCCGCACTGGCTACGGCGAGGGGCGCTACTCGCTGCTCGAACTGCTCGACGCCCGGGCCGCCCTTTCGGAAGCCTCCCTCAAGGAGATCGACGCGCTCGTCTCCTTCCACGCATCGCTCGCCAGTCTCGAAGGCCTGACGGGTTCCGCCCTCGTTCTGTCCCGGAGAGACAAATGACCCCGTTCAAGACCGCCTGCGCCGCTGGCGCGCTTCTGCTCGCCTCGCTGACCTCCGCCTGCGCCGCGCCCGCCTCGACGCCCGGACACGACGGCGCCCGTATCGCCAACGGCGGCGCGCCCGGGAGCTGCAACGCCCGGGACGTCCGCGTCCGCCATTTCGCGGGCGACGGCCATGCCGACACCCACGCCGACCACGCCCATCTCGCCCATGGCCACGACCTCAAGTGGTCGAAGCGGAACTACAAGGGCTACGCGACCAAGCCGCCCTGCTACGTCCGCCGCGCCTCCGCCCTGTCCGGAGACCCGTCATGAGCCGCGCGCTCGCACGCGACGCCGCCGTCCTCGTGGTCGGCGGCCTGATCGGAGCCGGCGGCCTCTACGTCGCCCAGCAGGGACCGTCCGCGGCCGCCGACCGGGCGCTCGCGCTGTACTCCGGCCTGATGGGCGGGGACGGCCACGCGCATGCGGAAGGACCGAAGACTCTCGCCGCCGCCGACGACCACACGGAGGGCGACGACCACGCCCACGGAAAGGAAGCCACCCAACCGAAGGACGACGGTCACGGCCACGGCGAGGACGACGGCCACTCCAAGGATGACGACGATGGCCACGGGTCCGGCGAGGACGACGGCCATGGCCATGACGCGCCGAAGCCTAGGGCCGACGCCGGGAACGACGGCCACGGTCATGGGGCCGAGCTTCCCGAGGGCGTGGTCGCGTTCGACGACGCCAGGCTGCGGGCCGCGGGGATCGCGCTCGGTGAGGCGGGCGCCTCGACGCTGCGCGAGGAGCTTCAGCTCAACGGAATCGTGCGGGCGAACCAGGAGGCGGTCGTGCAGGTCACGCCGCGCTTCCCCGGGATCGTGCGCACGCTCGCCCGACGCCTCGGCGACGAGGTGAGGAAGGGCGATCTGCTCGCCGTGGTCGAGAGCAACCAGAGCCTCACGACCTACGATCTGAAGGCCCCCATGGCGGGCGTCGTCACCGAGCGGCAGGCCTCGCTCGGCGAATACGTCTCCGAGCAGAAGCCCGCGTTCGTGATCACCGACCTCTCGACGCTCTGGGTCGACTTCTCGGTCTACCGCCGCGACCTCGCCAGGGTCGCGGTCGGCGGAACGGTGCGGATCGACCCCGAGGACGGCGGCGAACCGATCGAGGCGACGATCTCCTACCTGTCGCCGATCGGGGCCGCCGACACCCAGAGCGCCGTCGCGCGCGCGGTGATCCCGAACGACGGCCGCTTCCGGCCGGGCCTGTTCGCCACCGGAGCGGTCGCGACCGCCGAGCAGCCCGTGCCGCTCGCGGTGTCGCTCGACGCGGTCCAGTCGCTGGAGGGCCGCGACGTGGTGTTCGTGCGCGAGGGCGACCGCTTCGCCGCGCGCGACGTCACGCTCGGGCGCCGCGACGGACGAACCGTCGAGGTCGTCACCGGGCTCAAGGGCGGCGAATCTTACGCCTCGAAAAACAGCTTCGTCGTGAAGGCCGAGCTCGCAAAGGGAAGCGCGAGCCATGAGCACTGAGACCGGCGACGTCAGACCGAACGGCCTGATCGAGCGCATCCTCGCATTCTCGATCGCGCAGCGCTGGATGGTGGTGTTCGCCTGCCTCGCCGTGGCGGCGCTCGGCGCGTGGAACTTCCTGCGCCTGCCGATCGACGCGGTGCCGGACATCACCAACGTTCAGGTCCAGATCAACGCCACCGCGCCCGGCTTCTCGCCGCTCGAGGTGGAGCAGCGCATCACCTATCCGCTCGAGACGAGCCTCGCCGGCCTGCCGGACCTCGATCATACGCGCTCGCTCTCGCGCTACGGCCTCGCCCAGGTCACGGTCGTCTTCAGGGACGGGACCGACATCCACTTCGCCCGCCAGCTGGTGAACGAGCGGCTGCAGCAGGCGAAGGACCAGCTCCCCGTCGGCGTCGAGACCGTCATGGGGCCGATCTCCACGGGCCTCGGCGAGATCTACAATTACGTGGTCGACGTCCGACCCGGCGCGAAAAAGCCGGACGGCTCGGACTACAGCCCCGCGGACCTCAGGACGATCCAGGACTGGATCATCACGCCCCAGCTCCGCACCGTGCCGGGCGTGGTCGAGGTCAACACCATCGGCGGCTACGAGCGGCAGCTCCACGTGCTGCCGAACCCCGCGCGGCTGATGGCCTATGGCCTGACCTTCCGCGACGTGATGACGGCGCTCGGCTCCAACAACGCCAATGTGGGCGCCGGCTACATCGAACGGAACGGCGAGCAGTATCTCGTCCGCGTCCCCGGTCAGGCGCTCACCGCCGAGGACGTCGGAAGCATCGTGATCAACGCCCATGCGGGCACGCCCGTCCGGGTCTCGGACGTCGCCGAGGTGAAGGACGGGCGCGAGCTGCGCAACGGCGCCGCGACCCTGAACGGCCACGAGGTGGTGCTCGGCACCACCATGCTGCTGATCGGCGAGAACAGCCGCACCGTCGCCGAGCGCGTCGCCGGCAAGCTCGGCGAGATCCAGGCGTCCCTGCCCGCGGGCGTCGAGGCGCGGCCGGTCTATGACCGCTCCACGCTGGTCGAAGCCACCATCGCCACGGTGGAGAAGAACCTGATCGAGGGCGCGCTGTTCGTGGTCGCGGTGCTGTTCCTGCTGCTTGGCAACATCCGGGCCGCGATCGTCACCGCATGCGTCATCCCGCTCGCGATGCTCTTCACCATCACGGGCATGGTCGAGAACAGGGTCTCGGCCAACCTGATGAGCCTCGGCGCCATCGACTTCGGCATCATCATCGACGGGGCCGTGATCATCGTCGAGAACTGCCTGCGGCTGCTGGCCCACGAGCAGGAGCGCCGGGGCCGCCTGCTCAGCGCGCAGGAGCGGTTCCAGACGATCCTCGCCGGAGCGAGCGAGGTGATCCGACCGAGCCTGTTCGGCACCATGATCATCGCGGTGGTCTACCTGCCCGTGCTGACCCTCACGGGGGTCGAGGGCAAGATGTTCACGCCCATGGCGGTCACCGTGCTGATGGCGCTGCTCGGCGCCTCGATCTTCTCCATGACCTTCGTGCCCGCCGCGATCGCGATCTTCGTCACCGGCAGGGTCAGTGAGAAAGAGAACTGGTTCATGCGGGGCGCCCGCGTGACCTACGAGCCGCTGCTCGGCCTCATGATCCGGCTCCGCTGGGTCGTGGCGCCGGCCGCGGCGGCGCTGGTCGTCGTCACCGGGATCGCGGCCTTGCGCATGGGCGGCGAGTTCATCCCGAGCCTCGACGAAGGCGACGCCGCCATCCAGGCGCTGCGCGTGCCGGGCGCGAGCCTGACCCAGTCGCTCGAGATGCAGGCCGCGCTCGAAAAGCGCCTCATCCAGCTTCCCGAGGTGAAGGAGGTGTTCGCCCGCACGGGCGTCGCCGAGGTCGCGACCGACGCCATGCCGCCCTCGATCTCGGACGGCTACATCATGCTGAAGCCGAGATCGGAGTGGCCGAACCCGGACAAGACCAAGGCCGAGCTGATGGAGGACGTGGAGAAGGCCGCGGAGGAGATTCCCGGCTCGAACTACGAGCTTTCCCAGCCGATCCAGCTCCGCTTCAACGAGCTGATCTCGGGCGTGCGTTCGGATGTGGGCGTGAAGATCTTCGGCGACGATCTCGACACGCTGCTGAAGGTCGCGGGCGAGGTGCAGACCGTCCTTCAGGCGACGCCCGGGGCGGCGGACGTGAAGACCGAACAGGTCACCGGCCTGCCGATCCTCACCGTCAACCTGAACCGGGCCGCGCTCTCCCGCTACGGGGTCAGCGTCGGCGACGTGCAGGAGATCGTGGAGATCGCGGTCGGCGGCAAGGAGGCCGGCCAGATCTTCGAGGGCGACCGCCGCTTCGACATCGTGGTGCGGCTGCCCGAACGCCTGCGCACCGACATCGAAGCGTTGAAGACCCTGCCCGTGCCGCTGCCGGCCCCGGACGGCGGCGAGGCGCAGGCCAGTCCTGCGGTTCTCGGAGGCCCGTCGTCCCGCACTCGGTACGTTCCGCTCTCGTCGCTCGCCTCGCTCGATGTGGCGCAGGGGCCGAACCAGATCAGCCGCGAGAACGGCAAGCGCCGCATCGTGGTTTCGGCCAACGTCCGCGACCGCGACCTGGGCTCTTTCGTGGGTGAGGCGCAGGCGCGGATCGCCAAACAGGTGACGCTGCCCGCCGGCTACTGGATCGGCTGGGGCGGGCAGTTCGAGCAGCTGGTTTCGGCGACCCGGCGCCTCACGATCGTGGTTCCGATCGCGCTCGGGCTGATCTTCGCGCTGCTGTTCATGAGCCTGGGCTCGTTCAAGGACGCCGCGCTGGTGTTCTCGGGCGTGCCGCTCGCGCTCACGGGCGGGGTCGCGGCGCTGCTGATCCGGGACATCCCGCTCTCGATCTCGGCGGGCATCGGCTTCATCGCGCTGTCGGGCGTGGCGGTGCTGAACGGCCTCGTGATCATCGCCTTCATCCAGAAGCTCCGCGCGCAAGGGCAGGATCTGGTCGAGGCCGTGACGGAGGGCGCGCTGACGCGGCTCCGCCCGGTTCTCATGACGGCGATGGTCGCCTCGCTTGGCTTCGTGCCGATGGCGATCGCGACCGGGCCGGGCGCCGAGGTTCAGCGGCCGCTCGCGACCGTGGTGATCGGCGGAATCGTGTCGTCCACGATCCTGACGCTGCTGGTGCTGCCGGCGCTCTACGTGCTGTTCACCCGGCGTCGGGTGCCGGCTCCCGCGCCGGCCCCGGCCGCAGCGGCGTGACGCGATAGGCGGCGCCGACCCGTCCGGCCGCCATGCGTGCGGCCCTTGCGCCGGGGGCTTTGTCCCCGGCGCGCCCAGCGTTCAAGACGGCGGGCGTGCCATCCACGGCCGGCGTCCGGACCGAGGCCCGGAGGGTGGGTCGGAAGGCCGGCCCGAGGCCCCGCCCGAACGCCTCACACGAGCTCGCCTGATGTGACGACTCTCACGCCGGGCCGGGCCGCGACGGCGGCCTCGAGCAAGGCCGACGCGATCCGGGGCGCCGGGTTTATCCGCCAGGCGCGCGGGAGAACCGGCCCGAGACAGCCCAGCACGACGGAGGCGACCCGCTCCATCGGCCGGCTCTCGCCGCGCTCTCCCCCGATCAGTCCGGGCCGGACGAGGGTGAGCGAGCGGAAGCCGACCGTCGCGAGATCGCGCTCCAGCTCGCCCTTCACCCGGCTGTAGAAGACCCGCGAACCGGCGTCGGCTCCCAGCGCCGAGTTCAGCGCGAAGATCTCCGCGCCCCTTTCATGCGTCAGCCGGGCGACCGCGAGCGGGTGGTCGTGGTCGATCCGGCGGAACGCGTCCCGCGAACCGGCTTTTCGGATCGTGGTTCCAAGCGCGCAGATCACCGCATCGACGCTCCAGAACGGGGCGTCCGCCGGCAGGTTTTCGTAATCGACGATCAGGGCCGACAGCTTCGGATGCGCGGGCAAGGGCCGGCGGACCGGCGCCGTCACCGCGGCGATGCGCGGGTCTGCGAGCGCCAGCGTCAGAACGTGACCTCCGACGAGGCCGGTGGCGCCCATAATCAGCAGCTTCATCCCACCCGCTCCTCCGCTGTCGTCGTCACGCCCGCCGAAGCCTGCGTCAGCGCGGGCAGCCCAGCAGCCGCTCCTCGCGCTGAATGTCGCGCACCCGGGCCCGCTCGCGGTCGGACAGCGGCACGTCCTCCAGCCGGTCGTACTGGCAGCCGGCGTTGCCGAAGGCGCGGATGGCGCGGTCGGTCTTGAAGCAGTAGCCGGCGCGGGCGTAGACGGCGTTGCGCTCGCCCCAGAGCTGCGCGCAGGCGGACTGGGCCGCCGCCGGCGCGGCGAACACGAAGCTGGCGAAACCGATGAGCAGGATGCGGCGCATGGCGAAACTCCCCCTGTGGCGTTTTCCGGCAGCATAGCACGCGGCGCCGGCCTCGCATTCCACCGCGCCCGGCTCCATATTGCGTCCCATGCCAAAGTCCCCCCGCCGCCCGTCTCCCGGCTTCTCGGAGCAGCCCCAGGCCGCGTTCGACGCCGGAACGCCCGTGGACCTCAGCGCCGTCTCGGGCGACGCTGCGCTGCTGCGCGCGCTCGGCCGAGGGGCCGCGGCGGCGGAGGCCGCGCGGCTCGAGGTGGCGGAGCGGGCGATCGGCGAGGCCGCCAGCGAGACGCCGGCGCCCGACGCCGAGGAGCCGAAGCCGCTCGCGCGCGCGAAATCCGCGCCGGAAAAGGGCAAGCGCAAGCAGAAGCGCGACGCGGTTCCCACCGCGATCCCCGACCCCCAGAAGGCGCCGCGCGGCTTCGGCGCCGTGCCCGAGACCGACCTCGCCGCCCTGCCCGACGGCTTCGACGCCACCGCCTCGGTCTCCGCCACCGTGCGGGCGCTGGAGGACCTGATCCAGAACGGGCGGCCGGAGCTGCAGGGCAAGCCGTGGGTTCCCCATCGCCCGCCCCGGCCGGAGAAGCTGGAGAGCGGCCAGACCTTCAACCTGTCCTCGCCTTACGAGCCCAAGGGCGACCAGCCCACCGCCATCGCGGAGCTGGTGGACGGCGTGCGCCGGGCGGAGCGCGACCAGGTGCTGCTGGGCGTCACCGGCTCGGGCAAGACCTTCACCATGGCGCAGGTGATCCAGCGCACCCAGCGCCCGGCGCTGATTCTGGCGCCCAACAAGACGCTGGCGGCGCAGCTCTACGGCGAGTTCAAGTCGTTTTTCCCCGACAACGCCGTGGAATACTTCGTTTCATACTACGACTACTATCAGCCGGAAGCCTACGTTCCGCGCTCCGACACCTACATCGAGAAGGAATCCTCGATCAACGAGCAGATCGACCGCATGCGCCATTCGGCCACGCGTTCGCTGCTGGAGCGGGACGACGTCATCATCGTGGCCTCGGTGTCGTGCATCTACGGCATCGGCTCGGTGGAGACCTACACCTCCATGACCTTCACGCTGCGGGTGGGCGAAAGCGTGCCCCAGCGCCAGCTGATGGCCGATCTGGTGGCGCTGCAGTACAAGCGCGCCGACGTGAACTTCACCCGCGGCACGTTCCGGGTGCGGGGCGACACGATTGAAGTGTTCCCGGCCCATTACGAGGACCGGGCCTGGCGCATCGGCCTGTTCGGCGACGAGATCGAGTCCATCCGGGAGTTCGACCCGCTGACGGGCGCGAAGATCCAGGAGATGGCGGCGGTCAAGGTCTACGCCAACTCCCATTACGTGACGCCGCGGCCGACGCTCAATCAGGCCATCAAGGGCATCAAGGACGAGCTCAAGGCCCGCCTCACGGAGCTGACCAAGATGGGCCGCCTGCTGGAGGCCCAGCGGCTGGAGCAGCGCACCCAGTTCGATCTGGAGATGATGGAGGCCACCGGCTCCTGCGCCGGCATCGAGAACTATTCGCGCTGGCTCACCGGCCGCAAGCCCGGCGAGCCGCCGCCCACGCTGTTCGAGTATCTGCCCGACAACGCGCTGGTGTTCACCGACGAGAGCCACGTCACCATTCCGCAGATCGGCGGCATGTATCGCGGCGACTTCCGGCGCAAGGCGACGCTGGCCGAATACGGCTTCCGCCTGCCGAGCTGCATGGACAACCGCCCCATGCGCTTCGAGGAATGGGACGCCATGCGCCCGCAGACGATCCATGTCTCCGCCACCCCCGGCGGCTGGGAGATGGAGCAGACCGGCGGCGTGTTTTCGGAACAGGTCATCCGGCCGACCGGCCTCGTGGACCCCGAGATCGACGTGCGGCCCGCGCGCTCCCAGGTGGACGATCTGCTGGGCGAGGTGAAGGAGGTCGCCGCCAAGGGCTACCGCTCGCTCATCACGGTGCTGACCAAGCGCATGGCCGAGGACCTGACGGAGTACCTGCACGAGCACGGCGTGCGGGTACGCTACATGCATTCGGACATCGACACGCTGGAGCGGATCGAGATCATCCGCGACCTGCGCCTCGGCGCCTTCGACGCGCTGGTGGGCATCAACCTGCTGCGCGAGGGCCTCGACATTCCCGAATGCGCGCTGGTGGCGATCCTCGACGCGGACAAGGAGGGCTTCCTGCGCTCCGAGACCTCGCTGGTCCAGACCATTGGCCGCGCCGCCCGCAACGTGGACGGCAAGGTCATCCTCTACGCCGACCACGAGACCGGCTCCATGGCCCGCGCCATGGCGGAGACCGCGCGCCGGCGCGAAAAGCAGCTCGCCTACAACGCCGAGCACGGCATCACGCCTGAGAGCGTGAAGCGCGAGATCGGCGACATCCTGAACTCGGTCTACGAGCGCGACCGCGTCACCGTGGACAAGGGCTTCGCCGACGACGCGCCCAAGGCCGGGCACAACCTCAAGGCCACGCTCGCCGATCTGGAGCAGCGCATGCGCAAGGCCGCCGGCGACCTCGAGTTCGAGACCGCCGCCCGGCTGCGCGACGAGATCAAGCGCCTGCAGGCGACCGAGCTCGCCATCTCCGACGACCCGCTCGCCCGGCAGTCGGACGTGGAGCGCTCGGCCGGCGGCTACGCCGGCGACCGCCGCTACGGCCGCTCCGCCAACGAGCCGCCCCGCACCCGCGCGGCCAAGCCCTCGCTCGACGACATGGGCCCCGGCACCGACCGCGCCACCCCGCTTGGCAACGGCGACCTGATCCGGCGGGAAAAGCCCGACATGATGACGGCGAACTTCAAGGCCGGCGGCCGCCGCAGCGGGCCGAAGCGGCGCTAGGCCGCCGGGCCCGCCCCTGGCCGGTCAACCGTTCTCAGGCACCATCGCGAACCGGATCTTGAATGTCGCCTGGAACTTGTCGTCGCCGACGGAGAACCTCCACTGCGTCGGGTCGCCCGCGTGAACCTGCTCCATCGGCGTCGCGCCGGCGGCGTCGCCAGTGTTCTCCGTCAGATGCAGGGACATGGTTTCGAGGCTCCCGTCCGCATTGAGAACCGCGCGCGCATAGCGCTGCTTGTGGAAGATCAGCGTGTCCGAGTGACCGACGCCGTAGGTGTCGCGTTCGCCCACATAGATGTCGAGGCGGATGAGCACGTCGTTCGGCATGGTGGTGGCGTCGTCCAGCGTGGGCACGCCCGTGATCGGCGTCATGCGTCCCGGAGCCACCGCCGTGGTGTCCAGCCAGCCCTCCCAGACCAGTCGCTCGTTCGCCGGATTTGAAGCCCAGCCGAAGGCCGGATTTTCGTCTTTCAGATCCCGCCTGTCGAAGGGGCCATAACAGTTTTCAGCCTTTTCGCTCTGATGGAACAGATCGAAGTCGACCTTGCGCGGCTTCACGCTGACGCCGAAGAAAAACTCGTTTTTGCCGAACCAGTCGCCGCCAGAACGGATATCGGCGTCTTCCAGAATGAGGGCGACCTTGACGTTGCCGAAGAAAAAGCGAGTGGCGATCTCGAACGCCTCGCGCGACGTGACCAGAGAGTCGACGCCACCGTGACACTTGTGCACGAACGTTCTCGGCGCTCCCGGCAATTGAGCGTAGGCCTGCTTCACCAACCCGTCACTGCGATTGTAGTTCATGCCGAACTCCCCCGGCACCGAACTCAACCGATTCAGCCAGCTGGCGATGTAGGGGCCGTAGCTTCCGAAATTCGTACCGACGACCGTCAGTATCCGCTCCAGAGGAAAGTAAGTCTTGAGCGCTTTGAAACCAATCCTGGGATCGATTTTCTGGGTGTCGGGGTTGAAGCGCTCCAGTTCCCTGCTGGCCTCCAGCCCCACCCAGTTCTTAAGCACCTGAAACGCAATGCCCTGATGGGGCGTGCCGAGCGTCACGACCTTGTTGATCAGGCGTGGAGCCTCGCCTTTCGGAATGGCGCGCTGGATGGCGTCCCGTGCGATCAGGCCGCCCATGGAATGCGCTATGATGTTCACCTTCGGCGCCGCGTCGCCGCGCGCCACCGCGAGCGCCCGGATGTACTGGATCAGCCTGTACAACATATCGCCATACAGCTCGAACCCGTCTTCACGACCGAGATCGTAGTAACGGAACACCCAGATCGTTCGGCTGATGTCTGATTTCGCCTTCAGCATCGCGAGCGCCATGCCGGGGTCGATCACCACCTGCTGACCGGAGAAGAACGTGGGATCAATGACCGTCTTCAGTTCGGACGGTATATCCGCGTCTCGCCACGTGAATTTTTTCTCGTAATAACCGACGACATTTGTGGCGTCGGCATAAGTCCATTTCGATTTCAGAAACCGAAGAACCAGACCTTCATAGATGTAATTCTCGCCACGCTTCTTATGGTAAACCGTCCCGTCGTTGAAACCCTGATACGCGACGCGCTTTTCATCCTCCACCCCCAATCCGCCAAACCCGCGGATCAGGATGATCGGCTGCGCCGATCGCGTGGCCCTTTTGTCGTCTTGTGCAGCTTGCGGTTGTCCGTTCGGCATCGCGTCCCCTCCAGCATCGGTTGAGGGTCGCGCCAATGATGCAACCTATGCAAGATCAGCATTGATACGTACAACCTTAGACGCGCACGCCAAGCCGTCAGCTCCGCGGCGCTGGCAAAGGGCGGAAAGGGCGCGTTTTCTCCATTGGGTCCATGACGCGTCCAGAGCCGCGACCGCGGACAGCCTCGGCTTCAACCTGCTGACCGTGGGCGACGCCGGGCCGATGTCGCAGAAGGCGCGCCCCCATTCCACCCGCTCAGGTCTCGAGGAACGGCGGGGGCTCAGTACGGACGCAGCAGCGGGCCGAAGCGGCGTTGACCGGCATGGCCATAACGCAGCCCACCCGTGCGCGTTTAGAAAGTTGACTCATTTTATAGGTTTTGTGCAGATAGCGCCGGTTTCCATCGGGAGTGGACTGGAATGCGTCTCGGGGCTTGGATCAGGACGGGGTGCGCGGCGCTGTTGGCGGTCGCGCTGGTCGGCGCAGGGGGCGCCTGGGCGGCGGAGCCCGCTCCGCCGAAGAAGCTGAGAGTCGGCTTCCAGAAATACGGCACACTGATCGTGCTGAAGGCCGAAGGCACGCTGGAGCGCAAGCTCAAGGACAAGGGCGTCGAGGTGTCCTGGGCCGAGTTCCAGGGCGGGGTCAAGGTGCTGGAAGCCTTGAAGGTCGGCGCCATCGACTTCGGCGTCGCCGGCGACGCGCCGCCCGTGGTGGCGCAGGCCGGCGGCGCGTCCTTCGTCTATGTGGGCGTGGAGCCGCCCTCGCCCAAGGGCGAGGCGGTGCTGGTGCGCGCGGACTCGCCCTTCCAGACGGTCGCCGACCTGAAGGGCAAGCGCGTCGCGACGTCCCGCGGCGGCAACGCGCATTACCTCACGCTGCGGGCGCTGGCCGGCGCCGGCCTGTCCGGAAGCGACGTGAGCTGGACCTGGCTGTTCCCCGCCGACGCGCGCTCCGCCATCGAGACCGGCGCCATCGACGCCTGGGGCGTGTGGGATCCGTTCCTCGCCGCCGCGCAGCAGACCGGCAAGCTGAGGGTGCTCGCCGACGGCGTGTCGGCCGGCGTGGCCAATTATCAGTTCTTCCTCGCGAGCCGCGCCTTCGCGACCGCCCATCCGGACATCGTGAACGTGATCCTCGAGGAGATCGCCGACATCGACCGGCGCGCGAAGCAGGATCCGGCGCCGATCGTGGAGGCCGTGGCCGCCGCGACCGGCATCGACAAGGCGGTCGTGGACGTCGCCATCCGCCGCATGGGCTTCGGCGTCACGCCGCTCTCCGCCGAGATCGTCGCGAGCCAGCAGGCCCTCGCCGACACGTTCCGCAAGGAAGGCATCATCGACAAGGCGATCGACGTCCGGGAGGCCGTGCTGGCCGTCTCCCAGTGAGGCCTCGGCGGTGAACATCTTCTGGTTCCTGCCGACCTTCGGCGACGGCCACTTCCTCGGAACCAGCATCGGCGCCCGTCCGCCAAGCTTCGGCTACCTCCGCCAGATCGCGGAGGCGGCCGAAGACCTCGGCTATGGCGGCGTTCTGGTGCCTTCGGGCCGAAGCTGCGAGGACAGCTGGGCGGTGGCGTCGGCCCTGTCGCAGACGACCCGCCGGCTCAAGTTCCTCGTCGCGCTTCGGCCGGGCACCGTGCAGCCCGCCGTGGCCGCGCGCATGGCGAACACCATCAACCGCATCTCCGGTGGCCGTCTGCTGCTCAACGTGGTGGTGGGCGGCGATCCGGACGAACTGGCGGGCGACGGCGTGTTCCTGCCCCATGACGAACGCTACGCCCAGGCGGCGGAGTTCCTGCAGGTGTGGAAGCGCCTTCAGGCGGGCGAAGAGGTGGATTTCGAAGGCCGCCACGTCCGGCTGAAGGGCGGGCGGCTCTACCTGTTCCCGGAAGACGCGGCGGAGCCGACGGAACCGCAGTTCTGGGCCGGCGGATCGTCCGTCGCCGGGCACCAGTTCATCGCCGAGCATGTGGACGTCTCTCTCGGCTGGGGCGAGCCGCCGCCCGCCATCGCCGAGAAGATCGCGGGCGTGCGCCGGCGCGCCGCGCCCGCCGGCCGCGCCGTCCAGTTCGGGCTGAGGCTGCAGACCGTGGTGCGGGCCACCGAGGCCGAGGCCTGGGCGGCGGCCGAGCGGTTGCTGCTGCATGTGGACGAGGCCGCCATCCGGCAGGCGCAGGAGACGCTGGCGCGGTTCGATTCCGAAGGCCAGAGGCGCATGGTCGCCCTGCACGGCGGCTCCCGCGACCATCTGGAGGTCTCGCCCAACCTGTGGGCCGGCTTCGGGCTGGTGCGGGGCGGCGTCGGCGCGGCGCTGGTGGGCTCGCCGGAGAACGTCGCGGCGCGGCTGAAGGAGTACGCCGATCTCGGCGTCGATCACTTCATCCTGTCGGGGCTTCCGCATCTGGAAGAGGCCCACCGGTTCGCCGAGCTGGTGTTCCCCCTGCTCGGCCGACGCCGCGGCCCCGATCGCAGCGTCTACGCCACCATGGGCGTCATGGGCCGCGCGTAAGAGCTTTCCCCGACACGTGTCCACCTGAGAGAGACGCACATGACCGCCGAGCCCGCGCGCCGCAAGGTGACGCTCAACGCCCTGCGCCGGAAGAAGGCGGCGGGGGAGCGCATCACCTCCATCGGCGTCTATGACGCGCCCATGGCCGCGATCGCGGACCGGGTAGGCTTCGATCTGCTGATCGTGGGCAACGCCGGGCCGATGTCGCTGCTGGCCCATCCCGATCCCACCAGCGTCAGCTTCGAGGAGCAGCTGTTCCTCACCCGCGCGGTGTCGCGGGTCGCGCGCTACGGTCTGGTGGTGGGGCATCTGCCGTTCGGCAGCTACCACGCCTCCGCCGAACAGGCGGTGACGAGCGCGGTGCGCTTCGTGCGCGAGGGCGGCGCGGACGTGGTGAAGTGCGAAGGCGACCGCCACACCGCCCCCCATGTGGCCGCGATCGTGCGCGCGGGCGTGCCGGTCATGGGCCACATCGGCATGCAGGCCTCGCGCCGTGTGGAGCAGAGCGGCTTCGGCGTGAAGGGCCGCACGGCGGAGGAGGCCGCGCGCATTCTGGACGGCGCCCGCGCCTTCGTGGAGGCGGGCGTGTTCGCCTTCATCGCCGAACAGATCCCGACCGAGCTGGCGGCGCACCTGACGCGGGAGCTGCCCGTGCCGGTGATCACGCTCGGCGGCGGGCGGGAGAACGACGGCGTCTACCACATCAGCGGCGATCTGGTCGGCTACTCCGCCTTCCCGATCCCGAAGAACCGCGGCGCTTACGCCGATGTGGGCGCGATCATCGAGGACGCGCTGACGCGCTACCGCGACGACTGCCTGTCGCACGCCTATCCGGCGCCCGAAAACGACGTCCACATGGCGCCGGACGAGCTGGACCGCTTCCGCAAGCTGGCGGGTGACGCCTGAACAGGACGGTCGCCGTCGTCAGGCCCGAAGATCACTCTCCGACCTGACGATGCGGCTCCCGGCGTTCGCCGCCCCCTAAAGCGGAAGCGAAGCGTCAACCCGCGCGCGGGTTGGCCGCGATCAGCGCTTCGCACAGCTCGCGCAGCGCGCCCTTGCCGCCCTCGGCGGAGAGCACCAGCTGCGCCACGTCCTTGGCCTCGGGCCGGGCGTCGGCGGGCGCGACCGCGAAGCCGACCGCGCGCATGCACTCCAGATCGTTGACGTCGTTGCCGATATAGACCGTCTCGGCGCGGGTGACGCCGCGCTGGGCGAGCCAGCGGTCCAGCTCCGGCAGCTTGTCGTCGATGCCCTGCCGCACCTCGATGTCGAGCTTGCGGCCGCGGGCGGAGACCACCGGGTTCGGCTCCTTGGACAGGATCAGCGGGCGGATGTCGGTCAGCTTGCGCAGCCGGCCGAGGCCCATGCCGTCGGAGCGGCTCGCCATCACCGCCTCGCGGCCGTCCTGATCGACCCAGACCCGGTCGTCGGTGAACACGCCGTCGAAATCCATCACCAGCGCCTTGATCCCGGCCGGGACCCGCGGCGCGCCGGCGCCCTCGCGCTTGGCGAGAATGGCCTCGATCACCTTGAAGTCGGCCTCGCTGTCGATCTCCACCGGCGGGGTGTCGACCTCGATCAGCGCGGTGCGGCCGCAGAAGCGGTGGCCGACCGCGCGGAACGCCGCCACGTCCATGGCGTAGACCGCGCCGGTCTCGAGATATTGCGGCTCGAGCTCCTGACGGCGCTTGCGGGGCTGCGTGTGGTCGTGGTTGACGCCCTGCGCCGAGCCGTCCGCCGCCCGCGACCACAGGAACCCGTGGTTGGGCGAGGCGGTGAAGGCCGCCGCCACGCCGTCGCGGCCGATGGCGGCGACAGCCCGCTCGACCTCGTCGGAGGCGGTGAAGGGCGAGGTGCATTGCAGGAACACCAGCACGTCCGCCGGCTCGCCCCTCGCCTCCAGCACGTCGAGCGCGTGGATCAGCGCGGATTCCGACGAGGCCTTGTCGCCGGAAATGTCCGCCGGGCGGTCGATGACGCCGGCGCCGGCCGCGCGGGCCACCGCCGCGATCTCGGCGTCGTCGGTGGAGACATAGACCGCGTCCACGCCTTTGGCGCCGAGCGCCGCGGCCACGGTGCGCGCCACCAGCGGCACGCCGCCGAGCGGCCTGACATTCTTGCGCGGCACGCCTTTCGACCCGCCACGCGCCGGAATCACCGCGACGCACCGCACGATTCGTCTCTCCCCGTCTCACAGATCGTCGTCGTCCGCGCGGATAGACCGGCGCGGGCCGGCGCGCAAACGAAACGTGGCCGGCTTTGCGGGCCGGCCACGTCGCAGGTTCAGTCGCTGGTCAGGCGCGGATCACGAAACCGCGCGGAGCGACGGCTGCCACTTGAGCTTCTTGCGCTGCACGTCCTCGACGTCGAGCACGTCCTTGGACTTGAAGGTCAGCGCCTTCTCGACGTTGTGCAGGTCGCGCACCAGACGGCGCATGCCGTCCGGCTCCAGCGAGGCGGCGTGGTCGGTGCCCTTCCAGGTGCGGTCGATCGTGAAGTGACGCTCGATCCAGTCCGCGCCGAGCGCGAGAGCGGCCACGTCGGCCGCGATGCCGAGGTGATGGCCCGAGAAGCCGATCTTCTTGACGCGGTCCTCGAACTTCTCGCGCAGGCGGGTGATCTCGCGCAGGCACAGGTCCTCGAACGCCACCGGATAGCCGGAGGTGCAGGAGTAGACCACGAGGTCCTTGGCGCGGCCGCGCTCCTCGTAGAACGTGATCAGCGTGTCGATCTCGTCCTTGGTGGTCATGCCGGTGGAGACGTGGATCTCGCCGGCGTAGTTCTCGGCCAGCCAGCCCTGCAGCTCGAAGTTCGAGTTGGTGGCGGACGGGATTTTGATCAGGTCCGGCTTCAGGCCGGCGATCTCCTTGGCGGAGGTCATGTCCCACACCGAGGTGGCGTAGCCGACGCCCTGGGTCTCGCAGAACTCCTTCAGCTCGGCGTGCTGCTCGACGGTGAACTCCAGCGCCTCGCGGTGCTCGCCATAGGTCGCGCCGTAGGAGTTGGCCGGAACCGGATGGGGCGCGCTGAACTGCGCGGGCGACAGCAGCTCGCGGTTGTTGCGCTTCTGGAACTTGGCGTAGTCGGCTTTGCAGACATGGGCGGCGACGGAGACGAGCTCCTTCGCGATGTCCATCTTGCCCATGTGGTTGCAACCGATTTCAGCGATCACCTTAACCATGTGAACGTCTCCCAAACTATCAAGAACAGATCGATTTCAGATCGAAACAATCGGCGGCCCGAGCCCCCCGCCCGGACCATCCCAAATCAGTTTGTCGCCCTCACGCGGAAGGCGGAGCCTCCGGAGCCCGGCCATAGTCGTCCTCGAGGCGCTCGATGTCATCCTCGTCCAGCGGATCGCCCCGCTGAACCTCGATGAACACGAGATCGACCGCGCCGCCGTTCTCCACGCGATGCACGCAATGGAGGGGAAGGTGGACGGCCACCCCGCGCGAGACGGGGATGCGTTCGTCATCGCGGGTGACCACACCCTCGCCCGCGACGACAATCCAATGCTCTTCACGAAACTGATGACGCTGCAGGGATAGCCGCGCGCCCGGCGAGACGATGATGCGCTTGACCACATAGTCGTCCCCTCCTGCGACCACTTCCCAGGTTCCCCAGGGACGGGTGTCGCGTTCGCCGACGGCGTAACGGTTAGCCATGCTTTCTCCTGATTGTGCGACGCACCATAATTCGGTAAGGCCCGAAAGAAAAGACGGTATCCAGATATTATCCTCTCGGCGCGAACCGGCGGACCTGCCGCAACCGTCGCGCCATGGCCGCGACCAGCCCCGCGCCCCTCCTCGGCCGTTCCACGAGATGCGGCGCATGCAGCGCCACCGGTCCCGCCTGGCCGAGCGCGAAGGCCAGCCAGTCGGGAGAACCGTAAGCCGGAACCAGCGGTCGCAGCGGCAGCGCGGCCCCGAGCCCGTCCTGCCCCTGCAGCAGGCCATGGCACCGGCTGAGCAGAGCTTCCGCGTCCGGGCTCGCGCCCGAGCGCGCCGCGAGCCAGTCGCGGTCCACCGTCTCGGGCATATGCGGCGTCAGCGAGGCCATGGGCGCGAGACAGCCCGAACCGACAAAGAAGCCGGTGCCGAGCGCCTCCGAGACGCCGAAATCCGAGATGATCCGGGTTGGCACCCCGCGCGCCATAGCCTCGATCGCGACCGTGGAGCTCACCGTCACGGCGAGCGAGGCCTGCTCCAGCAGATCGCTCGCCGGCTCGTGGGTGAAGGACAGGTTCGCGGGCCGCCCGCCGCGCGCGAACGCCTCGCGCGCCAGATCTTCAAGGTGGAAGCGGGCGCCGTGATGGGCGGTCTCGTCGCGGGCGTGGCGCGGCTTGATGGCGACGTCCGCCTCCGGGAACCGGCGCGCGAAGGCGGTGAGTTCGCCAAGAATATGCAGGCGCTGCATGCGGCGCGCCGGGATGACCGGCTGCTCGAAGAACACCACCTTCGGCCGTCCCTGCGGCGTCGGCCGCGGATGGGGATCGAGCCCCAGCAGGCCGGTGACGATGCCGTTGGTGTCGTCCACGCCGATCTCGGCGGCGGCGGCGCGGTAGAGCGCCAGATCGCTCTCGGTGTTGAAGCAGATCAGATCGGCCGGCGCCCGGCTCATGAAGCCCGCCAGATGATCGGCCAGCACCACGCCGGGCGAGGCCACCGCCACGATCGGCCGGGAGGGCTCGCGGCTGAGATCCGCGGCGGCGAGCGCCAGGAACAGCTCCCGCGCCCGGCCGCCGTCCACCACGGCGATCACCACATGGGCGTCCCGGAACAGGCGTTCGTTCACCAGCCGTTCGGCGGCGACGATCGGCACCGTCTCGTGCACGCCGCCGGCGCGGAGCTGTCGGAGGGAAAGCTGCCCCGCCGACGCGGCCAGCGCCGCGAGCTTCAGGCTGGCGCCCTCCGCCTGGAACCGGCGGCCGATCATCGCGGCGGTCTTCACGAACGAGTCGAACGTCCCGATCGCAAGCACCCGGCGGCCAGCGAAGCGTCCGTCAGAGTCGTCGTTCCGGGGCGTCGCAGGCGAAGACGTCATAGGGCGGCGAACGGTTCCGAGACTGATTCCGCGTCAGGACATACGACGTGAATCCGTGGGTTGAAAGCGTCATGCGCCCCAACAACGGCGAGTATGTGGTCTCTCTGACGGCGCAGGTATCCTTCGGGGAGGCCAAAACGGTAGATCGGTAACTCCGGGTCCACGGCCGCCAGCGTGTCGGCGGCGGACGAGGCGATCACCGCGACCGCGGCGGGCCGTGCCGCCGCCTCCAGATAGGCGAGCTCGATCGGCAGCGCCGCGGGCTCGAAGACGCAGCCGGCCTCGACCGCCAGCCGCGCCGCCCGCGCGGGATCCTCCCCCCGGTGCGGGCGGTAGACGATGGGGCCGGTCAGGCCTTCGCGCCGCAGCGCGGCCACGCCGCCGCGCACCAGCGCCACATGGCGCTCTGGATCGGCGATGCGCGCCTCCACATGGTTTGCGCCCAAGAGCCAGACCGCGTCGCCGCGCGGGGCGTCCTGCGGCGGGCGGAAGCTCTCGAAGGCGTGCGGCTCGATGCGGTCGTCCGGGCGGATGACGCCCTCCAGCAGCCGGCCGTAGATGGTGAAGAACGTCAGCGCGCCGGGCTCCGTCCGGGGCGGATCGCCGAGCAGGGCGCGGGCGAGCCCGGTGCGGAACCAGCGGTCGGTGAAGCGCTTCGGGTCGGGCGTCGGCAGCCCGCCGCGCCAGCGCCCCGCCTGCGGCGTGATCGAGCCGTCGTCCAGCAGCGTGAGCCGCGCGTGGGAAATGAGTTCGGTCAGCACGCGCTGGGACAGGTTGCGGTAATCGCCGAAGGCGAGCTCGGCGTAGCCCTCCGGCGCCAGCGACGCCGCGAGCCGGCGCAGCGCCGCCCGGTGCGCTGCGTCCGCCGCGTCGCGCATCAGCCGCGGG
>NZ_JBHTMX010000006.1:0-56991 GCF_042679725.1 Methylopila musalis | reverse complement strand
CGCCCGGCCGGCGACCCGCTCCGCGAGCCGCGCCAGCGCGTCGAGGCTGGCGGGCGCGGTGTCGAGCGCGCGGCCGCCATGGTTCGACACCACGAGGCCGTCGACGCCGTGATCGAGCGCCGTCATCGCGTCGTCCGGATGCAGCACGCCCTTCAGGATCAGCGGCAGGCGGGTCTGCGACCGGAGCCAGGCGAGGTCGGCCCAGCGCGGCGCGCCGTCCAGAAGGCCCTTGAACACCGGGCTTTCGCCCGGCCCCGCGCGGGAGTCGGCGAGCGACGCCCCGCGCAGATGCGGAACCTCCACCTGCTCGGCGCGGAAGCCGGCGCGCTGCTCGTCGTTGCGCACGCCGTTCACCGCCGCGTCCGCCGTCAGCACGATGGCGCGGACGCCGCAGGCCTCCGCCCGGCGCAGCAGGCCGAGCGTCCAGTCCCGATCGCCCTGCATGTAGAGCTGGAGCCACAGCGGGGCTTGCGCCACGTCGGCGACCTCCTCCATGGCGAAGCTCGAAAGCACGCTCAGCGTCATCCCGGCCCCGACCGCTCCGGCGCCGAGCGCGGTGGCGCGTTCGCCGTCCGGATGCGCGAGCGTCTGGCGCGCCACCGGCGCGAGCAGGATGGGGAAGGGCAGCGCGGCCCCGAACAGGGTCGTCTCCGTGTTCGCGCCGGTCATGTCGGCGAGCACGCGGCCCGCCAGCGCCAGCCGGTCGAACGCCTCCCGGTTCCAGCGCCGGGTGATCCCGTCCGCGCCGGCGCCCGCCACATAGGCCCAGACGTCGGCGGGCAGGCGCGCGCGGGCGTGCCGCTCGTAGTCGGCGAGCGAGACCGCGTCGGGCGGCGGCGCGCCGGTCACGTCCGTCCGGCCGGCGCGGGGCGCGTCAGACCTCGCACCAGGACCGCAGCAGGTTGTGGTAATGCGCCATGAGGCCGACCACGGCGATGTCGTCGTCCGGCAGCCGCTCGCGCACGCTCATGATCGACAGGTCCAGATCGTAGAGCATGGCGCGCCGCCCATCCTCCTTCACCATGGATTGCGTCCAGAACACCGAGGCCCAGCGGCTGCCGCGGGTGACGGGCGTCACCGAATGCAGGCTGGTGGCCGGATAGACGATCAGATGGCCGGCGGGCAGTTTGACCAGATGCTCGCCATAGGTGTCGAGGATCTTCAGCTCGCCGCCGTCATAGTCCTCGGGCGGCGTCAGGAACAGCGTGGAGGACACATCCGTGCGCACCCGCGCCCCGCCGGTCGCGGTGCGGATGGCCCCGTCCACATGGGCGCCGAAGGTCATGCCCACGTCGTAGCGGTTGAACATGGGCGTGGTGAGATGCAGCGGCAGCGCGGCGGTGGTGAAGCGCGCGTTGCGGGCGAGCGCCTGCAGCACGATCTGCGCCAGCCGCTGCGTGACCGGCGAATCCGCCGGCGCCTGCAGGTTGTTCTTCACGGCCGCGGCCTGGCCGCCGGCGGTCGCCTTGCCGTCCATCCACTCGCCGGTCTCCAGCTCGTGGCGGAGGTAGGCGACCTCCTGCGGGGTAAGGACGTCGGGTATGGCGACCAGCATGGCGTGTCAGCTCTCCCACGGAACGCCCGAGGCGTGAGGGGGCGTTTCCCCCCTCACGCTCCTCGTGCGTCGACCGTCGCCGTCAGAACGCGAAGCTGGAGCTTACGCGGAACACGCGGGGCGCGCCCAGCGTCGCGCGCGATCCGTTCCAGTTGGTGGTGACGGCGTATTTCTCGCCGAACACGTTGTCCACGTTGAACCGGACGTCGATGTTTTCGGTCGCCTTGTAGCCCAGCATGGCGTTGGCGATGAAGTAGCTCGGCAGCTTGCCGTAGCGGCCGTTCGGGATCAGCCGGAGCGCGTCGTCCGGCCGTCCGAGATAGGACGAGCCCGAATACTGCACGCCGGCGCCGACCGTGAACTTCTCCGTCACGTCGTAGGTGCTCCACAGCGTGGCCGAGAAGTTCGGCGTGAAGGCCAGCCGGTCGCCGTCGGTGCGGGTGTAGTCGGCGTAGTCGCCCGCGTTGGCGTTCTTGCGCACGCGGTCGAGATAGGCGCTGTGCTTGCGCTCGCTGCGCAGCAGCGTGGCGCCGCCGAACACGCTCCAGGCGTCGGTGACCTTGCCCGCCACGCCGATCTCGACGCCCTGCACGATCTGCTTGCCATAACCCTTTAGCTCGACCGTGCCGCCGACGACGTCAGCGCCGGTGATCGGCGCGTTGTGCTTCTCGGTGTGGAACGCGGCCGCGGTGGTCGAGAGCGCGCCGCCGAAGAAGTCCCACTTGGCGCCGATCTCGTAATTGTAGCCGCGCACGGTCTTGGCGCCCGGCACGAAGCCCGGGAAGCCGTTGGCGCCGGTGCGGGAGATGTCCGGGTTCGACAGGAACGAGCCGGGCGGAAGAGCGGTCGTGCCGAACGAAGCGTAGAGGCTGCCCTCCTGCACCGGCTTGTAGACCACGCCCACCTTGCCGTTCAGCGTGGTCTTGTTCTCGTCGTAGTTGGACCCGGCCGCGGGGTTGATCAGGTTGATGTCGTCCAGATCGAGCTTGTAGCGCTCGGCGCGCACGCCGCCCGTGATCTGCCACTGCTCGTTCAGGTCGACAGTGTCGTAGAGATAGGCCGCGACCGTGGTGATCTTCACGTCGCTCGCGGCGTTCGGGGTAAACGGAGCCGCGCCGAACCGATCCGGATCCGGGTTTCCGACCGGGATCGCCGGACGGTCGATGCTGGCGAACCGATCCGCCTTTGAGGTCTCGCGGGTCACCTCCACGCCCGTGGACACCGTGTGCCGGACCCCGCCGGTGTCGAACTTCGCCTGCAGGTTGGTCTGGTTCGACAGCGACTCGTTCACGCGGTCGTAGAACTGCGTCTGACCCGTCACGGTGCGGTCGAGGGGCACATAGGCGAGGACGTGCGTGTAGCGGGACGTGCGGTCCACGCGCGCCCAGCGGGTCTGGTTGCTGACGGTGATCCCGTCGGTCAGGTCGTGCTCGATGCGCGCGAGCGCGCTGTCGGCCTGCGAGTCGTCGAAGTCCGACGACAGGCCGTAGAACCTGTCGCGCCGGGCGCGGGCGTTGGACTGATGGGCGTCGAGCCCCTTGATGGTGGCGCCGGGCACGCCCCAGTCGGGAATGTCGTTCCGCTGCTGGTGCTCGTAGGACAGGGTCGCGCGCGTCGGCGTGCCGAGCCCGAAGCTGATCGAGGGCGCGATGCCGAAGGAGCGGTTCTCGGCCACGTCGCGGCCCATCACGCCGCCATGCTCGCCGACCGCGTTCAGCCGGATCGCCACCGTGTCCGAGATCGCGCGGTTGACGTCGATGGTCGCCCGCTTCAGCGGGTTTGTGCCGTACTGGTCGAAGCTCAGGCTGGCTTCGCCGCGGGCGAAGGTGTCGAGCGTCGGCGCCTTGGTCACGATGTTGACGTAGCCGCCGAGGCCGCCGCGGCCGTTGTCGGCGGCGGGGCCCTTAAACACCTCGACCCGGTCGATGTTGAACGTGTCGCGGGCGTAGCTGCCGGAATCGCGCGCGCCGTCCACATAGACGCTGCCGCTGGTGTCGAAGCCGCGCAGCGTGAAGTTGTTGGTGGAGGTGCCGAAGCCGTTCTCGCCGGCGTCGAAGCTGATGCCCGGCGTGTTGCGCAGCACGTCCGTCAGGGTGCGGGAGCCGCGCTCCTCGATGATCTCGCGCGGCACCACCGACAGCGTCTGCGGCGTGTCGAGCGCGGAGGCGGTCGCCTTGTCCGAGGACAGCTCCTTGACCTGGTAGAGGTTGGAGCCGGCGCCCTGCACGCGGATCTCGTCCAGCGGCGTGACGCCCACCGCCGCCTCCTGCGCCGCCGCGGTCCCGGTCAGCGCGGCGGACAGCGCGATCATCGGCAGCAGGCCAAGCGTCGTGCGCAGTCCGTCGGACGATTGAACCGGAAGCGGGCCGCGCCGCGGCTGGTCGTCAGAGTCGAACGTCGTCGTCATGGGCAGGTTCTCCCCCGAGAAGTCACGAGATCCCGCAGAGATGATCGACGGATCATTCATCCGAAAGCACCTACGGGAAGCAGTTGCGACTTATGACGGAAGGTGCGTCCTAGTACCGAAAACTCTGTGTGATTTGTTTAGAACGACTCGCGACAGCGCGAGCGCCCTGGGCGGCCGGAGCTTTTTTTCGGCAGGACGACGCGCCCGGCGACGAGCGGGAAACTGCGGGCCCGTGCGCGACAGCCGCGTATCTTTTGTCAGATATGGCGACCCCAGCTGGATTCGAACCAGCGACCATCAGCTTAGAAGGCTGGTGCTCTATCCGGCTGAGCTACGGGGCTTCCGGGGCGCTCAGTGCGTCGAGGGTTCGATCTGGCCGGCGCGGACGTTGTCCGAATAGGCCATCACCCGCCGCGCGACCGACTTGGGCTCCTGCGCCTGACAGGCGAGGCCGGCGCGTTTGGCCCAACCGACATTCCGGCGGCCGCATATCCCGGATGGCTCGCCTCCCTGCCGCCTGTGGGCGTGGGCGCACGCCCGTTTTCGATCCAAGGCGCTCCTCCTAAACAAGCGCCCCGCCAATGGTTCAGCTTGCGGAACGCACAGATGGAAGGCACGCCCGATGATCGGGCGGCCCTTCGCCTCAATCCAGATCCAGCATGCGCCGCAGGCGCGCGACCAGCCCCGCGTCGTCTTTCTCGTCCTGATCAGGCAAGCCAAGCGTTTTGTTTATGTAGGATATCTCTTTCCTAAGCTCACCCGCCGTCTTGACGAAATAGTCGACATATTCGTCGTTGACGTTATATGTCTTCCACTTCTGCCGCGCCTCGCCCGTAGGCGTGCTCTTTCCCTGTTGAGACGGCTTCCCCGTTCCACGGGCGATCTTCTCGACAAATTCTTCTTCGGATTTCGTGCCGAAATGAGCAAGCGCCGCAGGCTTGTGCACGACGTTCGCGCTCTTGCTTTTGGCTTCCTTGCCGTCGGACCGGACCGCGGTGACGAACTCCGTGCCGTCAGCGTTGACGTAGCGTCCTTTGGAATAGGCGATGTGAACCGCGGGGCGCAGGAACAGTCGCCGGCGCACCAAGGATTTCACCCATTTGTTGGCCTCGCTCTGGGAGAACGCCGCCTGCGTAAACCGCTCCGTCACAGGAGCGTCGCCAGATTTGCTCTGCCCGCCGGATCCAAAGGCCCGCCAGTTGAGCAGGACGACGCCCACATCGTCCTCGAACTGCGACACATAAGAATCGAAGTTCAGGCCGTCTTCGAGGTGAAGGAACTCGTCGATGTCGCAGAACAGGATCCACTCGGCGCTGGTCTGCTCGAAGCCCTTTCGATAGGCCACGACCTGAGGAGCGACCGCGCCGCAATCGGCGTCCTGGATCGGGACGTGGCGAAGAAACCCCGCCCCATCAAGTTCTGCGAGCAATTCGGACGTTCCGTCCGTGCTTTCATTATCGAATATGATGATTTCCGCCGCGCCCAGGCGCCGGTAATGCGCCACCCACTCGACGATGTATTTCATTTCGTTCCGGGCGATCGCTACAATCGCGACTTTGGACCCACGAGCGGCAACACCCGTCATAGCTCGACCACCTTAGCGCAATCAAATGACGCAGACCGTATAGGGTAAAAGACCGGATTGGCACAATCGAAATACGGCCTGCGGCGCCCCCCTCAACCCGCAGGACCGACGACGCCTCAACCGTCGTATGGGCATCGAGACGCAAGCGCCTCCCTTCTCCCGTCCGTGTGGTCCGTCCGGAGCGCCCTGCTTGCGGCCCCGGTTACGTTCGCACCATGGCCTTTAGGGCTCGAACATCCATGCCTGGCATGCAGAAAGTCGTTCATCGGGCCGCCTTCGGCCCCTCCATCCGCCCGAGCAGCCGCCAGGACACGGCGACGCCGAGGACGGAGATCGCGGTCGCGAGCGCGAACAGCCTGGCGTAGCCGAAGGTGTCCGCCAGCAGGCCGGCGACGGACGAGCCGACGAGGTAGATGACGAGTTCGGCGCAGACCAGGATCGTAAAGTCGGTGCCGGGCTGGTCGTCGGAGGCCGCGGCCATGAACAGCGAGTAGATCGCGACCAGCTCCATGTAGCGGATGAAGGTCTGCAGCGCGGAGGCCGTCATGGCGGGCGCAAATCCCGGCAGCACGTCGAAGGCGCTCAGCGTGAAGACGAGGAAGCAGAGCGTGCGCAGGGCCCCGAGCAGGCCGAGCGTCGCGGTCAGGCCCGCCTTCCGGATCAGCGCGGCCGCCATGATGGCGCCGAGCAGCCCGGCAGTGGCGGCGGAGCCGCCCGAGAGATAGCCGATCCACGACATCGGCAGGCCGCGGTCGATGAGATAGGGCGCCTCCATGCCGCGCACGAGACCCTCGCTCGCCCGGTAGGTCAGCGCGAAGGCGAGCACCAGCCAGGCGTTGGGGCGCCGGAAGAAGCCCCGCAGGCTGGCGCGGGGGCCGCCTGCGTCCGCCCCCCGAGCGCTCTCCGTCATCCAGACCGTCGCCGCGAGCGGCAGCAGAGACAGCGCGGCGACCGTCAGGATGGTGGCCCGCCAGCCGACCGCATGGAACAGCACCAGCGCCAGCGTGCCGCCGATGATGACCCCGAGCGCGATCGCGCCCGCCTGGATCGCGTTGCCGACGGCGCGTGACCTCGCCGTCAGGCTGCGCACCGCGTAGCCGTCCGTGGCGATGTCCTGCAGCGACGACAGCACGGTGACGCAGAAGCCGATCGCGAACAGGGCGGCCGCGTCGGTGGGCTCGAACAGCGCCATGGAGGCGATGCCGAGGCTGACGAGCACCTGCGTGGGCGCCACCCAGCCCCGGCGGTGGCCGAGCCGCGGCGCCGGCGACCACCGATCCACCAGCGGAGCGACGGCGAACTTCAGGATCAGCGGCAGCATCAGGAAGGAGAACAGGCCGATCACGGTGAGCGAGGCGCCCGCCTCGCGCATGATCGGCGGCAGCGCCACCAGCAGCAGATAGGTCGGCACGCCCTGCGCGAGATAGAGCCCGCCGAGGACGGCGTAGAGGCGGACGGCGCCGGTTCGGTCCTGCGCGCCGCGGGCGGCGCCGGCGAAGGGGTCGGAATGCGGCACGGGCGGTCCTGCGGTGGGGCTGCGGGCGTGAGAGACAAGACGCCGGCCGCGGGGGCGGACCCCGCGGCCGGCGCGATCGGAGGAGAGGACTTCAGGCGATCCCGTTGCGCCGCTCAGAACGTCTTGGTGACGGAGGCGGCGAAGGTTCGGCCGCGGCCCCGATAGTCGAAGATCGCCTCGTCCGCGAGCGCGCCGTAGAGCGCCTTGGCGCGCTGGCCCCAGATCGTGGTGTAGTTCTTGTCGAACAGGTTGTGGACGCCGAAGTTCAGCGTCACGTCGGCGGCCGCGAACGTGTAGGCGCCGGTCAGATCGAACAGCGTGTAGCCCTGGATCTTGTATCCGGCGGAGTCGCTCAGATCGAAGACGTGCTGGCCGTCGAGGCGGAGGCTCAGCCCGTGCCCCTGCCATCCGATGTGGCCGCCGAGCTTCGACACGCTGGCGCTGCCCACCGTGTCGTTGCGCCAGCGTCCGCCGTCGCGGATCTCGGTGTCGAGCCATTGGCCGACGGCGCCGACCTCGAAGCCGTTGCCGAGCTGGGCGCCGGCCTTGGCCTCCACGCCGTAGACGCGCCGCTTCTGCTTCTCCACGTCGATCGCGAGCGTCGTGCGGTTGAGCGCGATGGAGCGGTCGGACAGCGAGTAGTAGGCGGAGGTCTCGAGATTGTAGACGCCGTCGTTGTACCGATAGCCCAGCTCGAACGAGTTCGTCTTGATCGCGTCCAGCGCGGAGCCGCTGACGCTGGCGCCGTTCAGGAGCGTGTAATGGCCGCCCGAGAGCTGATACGATCCGACGCCGTAATACTTGGCGGGATCGGGCAGCTCGAAGCCCTGGCTGAAGTTGGCGTAGACCTGCTGCGCGTTCGTCAGGCGGTAGGTCGCGCCGGCGTTGAACAGCAGGGCGTCGTAGTTGGTCGATCCGCCCGAGATGGCGTCCGCCGACGTGGCCGATCCCTGCAGGATCGCGACCTGCTGCGCGAGGCCGACGAAGCTGCCGACCTTCGTCTTCACATACTGATAGCGCGCGCCGCCGGTGAGGGTCAGCTTGTCGGTGGCGTCGTAGGACACGTCCGCGAAACCGGCGATCGTTTCCACGTCGATCTTCGGATAGAGCCCCGTGATCCCGCTCGTCTCGAAGGTCAGGCCCCCGGTCTGGGCCGCCGTCAGCAGGTCGAAAATATGCAGCCGGGACCCGAGCTGGTCCTTGTCGCCATCGACGCCGTAGGTGATCCGCAGCTTGTCGATCGGCTGCGCGACCAGCGCGGTCTTGAACCCGTAGTAATCCGTGTTCTGCTCGCTGCCGCCGAAGTAGCTGCCATAGGGGAAGGGGTGAAAGTTCACCTCCTCCCGCCTGTAAAAGCCCTGCACCAGTAGCTCCTGGCCGAACACGTCGGAATCCGTGTAGCTGGCGTTGACCATCGACCGCTGGGTCTGCGGATCGAAGTCGGACTTGTAGCCCTTGCGGGTCTCGAACAGGCTCGGGTCGCGAAGGGCGGCGAAGTTCGGTCCGTAGTACAGGCCGTAGTTCGAGTCCTGCGCGCTTCGGAAATGCTGCGCGCCGATCTCGAGCCGGCGGCCCGGATCGATCTGGAGACCGAACGAGCCCATCACGTCGACGCGGCCGTTGAACGCGGTGGAGGTCTGGGTGATGTCCGGCACGAGGATCGTGCCGCTCCCGTCGTAGAACGCGCCGGACCGGGCGCCGGCCACCGAGAGCCGGGCGTCCCAGCGCTCGCTGTTGTAGGTCACCGCGCCGGCGGCGTTGCGGTCGACGTCGTCCTTGCGGTTGAACCCGGTCTCGAGCCCGGCCGTGACCTCGCCGTGGACGCCCGGCGCCGCGTCCTTACCCTTCTTGGTGATGATGTTGATGATGCCGCCGGTGGCGTTGCCGCCGTAGAGCGCGGTCGCGCCCGAAAGCACCTCGACGCGGGCGATGTTGAACGGGTCGATCGAGTCGAACTGCCGGCTGAGGCCGCGGGCGGAGTTGAGCGAGACGCCGTCGATCAGAACGAGGGCCGTGCGGCCCCGCAGGTTCTGGCCGTAGGAGGTGCGGGCGCCCGAACTCACCGCGTCGAAGCTCGGAATCTCCTGGCCGAGGATCTGCTGCAGCGTCTGGCCGGTGCGGGCCTTGGCCTGGATCCTGTCGCCGTCGAGGACATAGATCGTGCGCGCCGTCTCGGAGATGCGCTGGGGCGAGCGGCCGGCGGTCACGGTGATGTCGTCGAGCTGGACGACGGCCTCCGGCTCCCCGGCCGCGTCCTGGGCGCGGGCGTTCCCCGCGCAGGCCACCGCCGCGACGCACAGCGCGAGCCGGGAGGCCTGCGCGCGAAAATTGACGATCATGACTGTCCCCAAATCAAACCAACGCATCCGACAGGCGCCCGTCCTTCGGATTTCGCCCGCCGTTACTAGATGAGAGCGCTTCTAAACGAGTAAGGTCTGCTTACTTTTACAGGGCGACGGTGCTAAGCGCTTGGAGAATAGCGAACTGACCGCGGACAATTGCGAACCGCCCGGGGCTGAAGTTTGGAACAATTCGAAACGACAGGCGCGCGAACCTTCGGCGACACCGACCTCTCCGGCCATCAGGGCGAGCGGATTTGCGGCGCGATCCTCCAGGACATGTTCGGCGCCGGGACGCGGGTGCTGCCCGACGGGCCCAGGCCGGGCGTCCGGGGCCTGTTCTGGAGCGATCAGGCGCTGTCGCTGGCGACGTTCTATTTTCCGCAAGGCGCCGTACAGCTGGCGACATGCGGCGCCACGGACGCGAGCGTCGTCATCCTGCGCGCCATGAACGGGCCGGCGATCGTGCGCCAGACGCGGCGGACCGTGGCGGCGGAGACGGCGGACTACCTGTTCGTCTCAACGCGCGAGCCGCTCGAGATCCAGCTGCCCGAGGGCGGACGGCTCGATTGCGCCTGCCTGCCCGCGCATGCGCCCGGCGTCGCGACCGCGCCGATCGCCGACCTGCTGATGCGGACGCTGCCGCACGACTTTCTGCCGCTGCAGCTGCTGACGAGCTACGCCGGCTATCTGCTGCGGCGCGCGCCGCGCGACCCGCGGGAGGCCAGCCTGATGGTGGCGCACTTCTACGCGCTGCTTCCGCTCGTGGCGGACGTCTCCGGCGAGAGCCCTGCGGACGCGCCGGGGCGCGCCAACGCCGTCAAGGCGCGGATCGAGCGCGGCCTGACGGACGCCGCGCTGTCGCTCGCCGACATCGCCGCGGACGAGGGCGTGACCTGCCGCACCGTCCAGAAGCTGTTCAGCCGGGAGGGCACCACGTTCTCGCGCTATGTGCTGGAGCGGCGGCTGGAGCGCGCCAAGGCCGAGATCATGCTCAGCCCCATAGGCGTTCCGATCAACCGGATCGCCTATGACGTCGGGTTCAACGACCTGTCCTATTTCAACCGGACGTTCCGCAAACGCTACGGCCTGAGCCCGTCCGATCTCCGCCGGACCGCCACGCCCTCGCGCCAGGCGTTCCGCGCCGGCTGACCCCGTTCGCCCGAACGCGGCCGAAGCGAGCCCGCGCGGCGGGCGGACGCCGCCCACCCACGACGTCCCCAGTAGCCGCGCGGCCTTCGGGCCTTTCGGGCCCGGAACCCGCCTTCCGGCGCATTCCGGGCCCGTGAAGCTGAGCCTTGCGTCAGTGGAACTTGAGCGTGAGGCCGCCCATCACGGTGCGTCCGACGCCCGGCTTGGCGCCGTCGCTGCGATCCGAGACGTAAAACTCGTTCGTCAGGTTCTGCCCCGACACCCAGGCCGTGAGCTCTTTCGTGACCTTGTAGCTGGCGCGGGCGGACAGCAGCCACACGCCCTTGACCTTGCCCTCCTCCACGTCGAGCGGGTTCATCGGCAGGTTGAGCGCGTCGGTGTAGAAGGAGCCCCGATAGGTCCAGCTCAGGCTGGCGTCGAGGCCGCTGTCGTGCTCCACGCCGAGCGTCAGATTGGCCGTGTGCTTCATGGACTCGGGCACTTCGTTGCCGGCGACGTTGACGCCGCCGTCCGCCGTTCCCCGCACGATCTTGCTGTTGACGAACGTGTAGACGCCTTCGCCGTAGACGTTCCACGGGCTGTTGGTGAAGGCGCGGCTGTCGAGGCGCGCGGACAGTTCGACGCCGTCGAAGCGCGCCTTGTCGAGCGAGCTGAACACCCGGTCGCCGAGGTTGGACTGGAAGGCCTCGCCGAACTGGTAGTTCCGGATGTCGCTGTGGAAATAGGCGCCGTCGAAGGTGAGGCCGCGAACGGCCTTGGTGCGGACGCCGATCTGCAAGTTGTCGCCGATCTCCTTCTTCGGCGCGATGTAGCCGGTGTCCGTGTCGAGCACGTCGCGCACGATGTGGGGCGACAGGCCGCGGTGATAGCCGCCGTACAGCGTCGTCGTCGGCGCGACCTCCCAGGCGAAGGAGAGCATCGGCAGCGCCTGGACGTAGGTGGAGTGTCCGTCGTTGCCGGGCTCGTCGAAGTCCCGGAAGCTGATCTTGTAACGCTCCAGCCGCACGCCGGGCACGACCGAGAACGTGGGCGTGATCTGGATGGCCGTCTGGGCGAAGCCGGCGAAGGACTGGGCGGTCAGCTTCTGCTTGCCGTCGAGCGATCCGCGGTTGCCGAAGTCCAGGCGCTCGTTGGTCGATCCGAGACGGTTTTTATTATCAAAGAAATGCTCTTCGTAGCGCAGGCCCGCCTGCACCGTGTGCGTGACGCCGCCGAAGAGCGGCAGATCGGCGAACTCGATGCGCGAATCCGCGCCGTAGTTCCGGTAGAGGCGGTCGCGCCCCTCCATCACGAAATCAGACGGCGGATTGTCCGAGTCGTCGCTGACATAGAAGCGGGCGCGGTCGTGATGGTTGCCATAAATCCGCGTGGACAGCGTCGTCTTGCTGTCGATGTGGAGATTGTGCGCGACCTGGGCGCGGAAATAGTCGGCGTTGTAGGTGTTCCACTCGTAGCAGCGGCCGCAGGAGACGGGGAAATGGCCGGCTTCCGCAGCGCGCTTCTTGTCGTGCCGGTACTTCTTGAAGTCCGCAAGCGTGCCGGAGAAGTTGTCTTCGTCGTAACGGTCGCGCTGGCGGAAGTATCCGCCCGAGACAGTCAGGTCCTGATTGTCGCCGCGGATGCCGAGCGCGCCGTAGAAGTCGTCGTAGCCCAGTCGCTCGGCGTCCCATGAGCCGCCGGCGTTGAGGCCGGAATAGGACAGAACCACGCCCACATTGTCGAACGTCTGGCGCGTGTGCGCATGGCGCGTGTTGTTGACGCGCTGGTCGGCGCCTTCCGTGCTGCCGACGCCCGCGCTGAACACGGTCTCCTTCGGGCCGAAGGGCGAGAGATTGCGGAAATTGACGACGCCGTGATTGTTCAGCGGCCCGTAGTTCACGAGCGGGCCTTTGAGAACGTCGATGCTCTCGAGGCGGTCCATCGGCGGCGTGTAGTGCGTGCCCGCGTCGAGATAGGTCGAGAAGTTGATCGGAACGCCGTCCTCCATCACGAGGACCTTGCGCGAACGACGGAACGGCGAACCGCGCAGGCTGATGCCGGAATGCCGGCCGTAGCCGTCGTCCGAGACGGTGGCGGCGCCGGGAACGTTCCGCAGCGCGTCATGGGTCGTGAGCGGGCGCTGGTTCGCCAGATCCTGAGACGACACCCGGCTCGCCGAGCCCGCGAACGTCTGGAGATCGGCCGGCAGC
Organism: Methylopila musalis; assembly: GCF_042679725.1. Taxonomy (NCBI): domain Bacteria; kingdom Pseudomonadati; phylum Pseudomonadota; class Alphaproteobacteria; order Hyphomicrobiales; family Methylopilaceae; genus Methylopila; species Methylopila musalis. Next base: position 44,248 of record NZ_JBHTMX010000006.1, on the reverse strand, counting down.
AGCTGGCGCGCGTCGATCGGGCCGACGGCTCCCTTCTCGGCCGTCGCTCCCGCGGTGCGGGCCTGCGCCGGGCCGCCGCTGACGTCGATCTGCTCAAGCTGTATAGCGCCGCTCTCCTGGGCGCGAAGCGCCGCGGGCGCCAGCAAAGCCGCCACGCCGGTGGCCGCGAACAGCGCCACACGGTGGTGTTTCTTCTTCATTGAGCTCCCCCTCCCGAAAGGGAACACTTCCCCTTTCGGGAGGGAAACACTTCCCACGGAAGTAAATCCAGCCCCGCCCCGATCACGAATTTATTATGGCCGAAATTTGTCAGCATGACGGATGTGCTGATATTACTTATTATTATGCAATGCATGCGACCTGTGTGGCGGCGGCGCGCGGGTTTTGAGCGAACGCGGATTCGACCTGATCGCCGCCGGAGAGAACGGCCCGCCGCCCTACATCGCAGCCGGCTCCGCGGCGACAAAGCTTGGCGGATCGACCCGATCACCCAAGCCCGGCGGGAGGCCGTTTTTTCCATGCATTGGGCGACATTGGCGCATACCCAACCGCTGCCAATTGCTCCCGATATGACCGCTTGGCGCCCACAATTTCGCCTTGACGATTTTTAGGGCGAGATCGTAATCAAAACAGCGTTCAGTTTGGGATCCCAAATTGAGTTTTGTTTTGACGGTGTCGCCGAAATCGGCTCACAGCTTCGCGTCGAGGACCCGCACATGGCCGGCAAAATGCTGCGTCTCGCCCTGTTTCTGTTCCCGGGTCAGCACCTCGGGGCCTGGCGTCTTCCGGAGGCCGTTCCGGAGCTCGACGTCGGCGTCGAGCACTATGTCCGGGCGGCCCAGATGGCCGAGGCGGCCAAGATGGACGCGATCTTCTTCGAGGATCAGGCGGCCGTGCCGCGCGCCAACGACATCCTGAAGGGCGACACCTACGGCGCGGCGCATCCACGCGCGATCCACTTCGACCCGACGATGTTGCTGCCCGCGCTCGCCATGAAGACCACGCATCTCGGTCTGGCGGCGACATCCACCGCCACCTACAACGAGCCCTACAACGTCGCGCGCAAGTTCGCCTCGATCGACTTCATCAGCAACGGCCGCGCCGGCTGGAACCTCGTCACCTCGTTCAACGAGAACGAGGCGCAGAACTTCGGCCTCGACAAGCATGTCGACCATTCGCTCCGCTACGAGCGCGCCAGCGAGTTCATCGACGTCGTGACCGGGCTCTGGGACAGCTGGGAGCCGGGCGCCGTCACCCGCGACAAGGAGAGCGGCGTCTACTTCGACGTCGCGAAGATGCATTTCCTCCAGCACGAGGGGCGTTTCTTCAAGGTGCGCGGCCCCCTGCCGATGGACCGCAGCCCGCAGGTGCGGCCGGTGATCTTCCAGGCCGGATCTTCAGAGCCCGGACGCGAGCTTGCCGCGCGCACCGCCGACGTGGTGTTCACGCTGCAGACCGACATCCACGAGGCCCGCGCGTTCCGCGACGACATCCGCGCCCGCGCCGTCCGCTTCGGCCGCGACCCGGACATGATCAAGGTGCTGCCCGGCATCACGCCGATCGTCGGGCGCACCGACGAGGAGGCGGAGGAGCTGCGCGCGCGGATGCGCGACCTCATCCCCGAGGAGCTCGCCATCAGCCATCTCGCCCCGCATTCTGGCGGCCTGAACTTCCGCGACTTCGACCTCAACGGCCCCATGCCCGACCTGCCGGAGACCAACGCCGGCAAATCGCACCGGGAGGCGATCATGTCGCTCGCCCGCCGCGGGAACCTGTCGATCCTCCAGACCGCGCGGTTCTTCGCGGAAGGCAGCTACATGAAGCTGGTCGGCGCCCCGACGACGATCGCCGACCGGATGCAGGAGTGGCTCGAGGCCGACGCCTGCGACGGGTTCCTCGCGGTGCCGACCCATTTCCCGAGCGGGGTGGAGGACTTCACCACGCAGGTGGTGCCGGAGCTGCAGCGGCGCGGGATTTTCCGGAAAGAGTATTCCGGCGCGCATCTGCGCGACCATCTCGGCGTGACCAAGTACAGCTGAGGCGACGCGCGCCGACGGGGCCGCGCGGGGATTGGGAGAGACGGCGGTGATCAAGGCGCTTCCGGCGGCGGACGTCCACGAGCTGAGCGACGCCAAACGCGGCAAGCTCTCGCAGGAGGTCCACGCCCGCCTGAAGCAGGGCATCTTCGACTTCCGCCTTCCCCCCGGCCAGCGCTACTCCGAAGCCGCGCTCGCCGAGATGATGGAGGTGTCGCGGACGCCGCTGCGCCTTGCGCTGCACATCCTTGAGCATGAGGGCTACCTGCAGAACGTGGGCGGGCACAATTGCTGGCAGGTGCGGCCGCTCGACCTCTCCTATTACGAGGACCTCTACGACTTCCGCTCGGAGCTGGAGGCGCTCGCGATCCGGCTCGCGGGCAAGGCGGGCGCCCTGCGCGGGCTCGACGCGCTGGCCGAACTCTGGTGCGCGCCCAAGGGCCAGCGGCGTCTCGATTCGGACTTTGTGGCCGAGCGCGACGAGGCGTTCCACCTCGCGATCGTCGGGCTCGCCAACAACGCGTCGATGCTGCGCACCTTCGCGGAGATCACCGACCGCATCCGGATCATCCGCCGCGTCGACTTCGTTTCGGAGCGGCGCATCGAAGAGACCTATGACGAACACGGCCGCATCGTGCGGACGCTGATGGCCGGCGCCTTCGACGAGGCCGAGGCGCTGATCCGCCGCCATATCGAGCTGTCGCGCGAGGAGATCCGCAAGATCACCGTGCACAGCATGCACATGAAGAGATGACGATGCGAAACGGCGAACACAGGGACGCCCTGAAGGCGGCGATGCGGCGGATGCCCGGCGCGGTCTGCCTCGTGACCACGGTCGATCCGAGCGAGGGGGCGCCGGCGGGCCTCGCGGCCTCGGCGGTGATCCCGATCTCCATGGACCCGCCCTCTATGCTGATCTCGATCAACAGCCAGGCGAGCGCCCACGGGCCGATCGCCCGGTCGGGCCGGTTCTGCATCAACCTGCTGGCGACCGACCAGACCGATCTCGTCGGCCCCTTCGCCGACAGCGCGCGCCGGGACGAGCGGTTCTCCGCCGAGGACTGGGCCCGCCACGAGGGCGTGCCCTATCTGCCGAACGCCTGCGCCGCGATCTTCTGCGAGGTCCAGCAGGAGGTGCCCTTCGGCACCCACACGCTGTTCATCGGCGAGGTGGCCCACATCGTCGGCCGTGACGGCGCTGCGGCCCCGCTCGGCTGGATCGAGGGCGGCTTCGCGACCATCGAGCCGCTCGCGCTGGCGCGGGCCTGAGCGGGGCCGCCTTCGGGCGGCCGATGCGCAAGACCAAGGCGCCGCTCGCCTAATCTTCGCGCAATCCGACGGCGCCGCGGGACCCGTTGGCCGTCACCACGCGGGTCAGCAGCCGCATGAAGGTGACGCGCTCGGATCGGCTCAGCGCCGCAAGGGTGAGGTCGTGGGCGTCGCGGGCGGGTTTGCGCATCCGCGACAGCAGCTCCAGACCGGCCGGGGTCATGCGGCAGTCCTGCGAGCGCCGGTCGCGCTCGGACACCACGCGCTGGATAAATCCTCGACTTTCCAATCGTTTAAGGCCGCCCGTGGTGGTCGTTCGATCGAGCGCGACCAGGCGGGCGAGCGTCGACTGGTCCGCGGTGCCGAGCTCCTCCAGCGCCGTCAGCAGGCTGAACTGGAGCGGCGTGACGCGGAACTCGGCGCAGGTCTCCATGAACAGGCTCACATGAATCTGATGCAGACGGCGCGCAAGGAAGCCGGGGCGGCTTTCCAGCGGCCAGGCCTCATTGGAAGCGTTTGAACCGACTGGCGTTTCATCCAGAATTTCAGCCACGTCACCGCTCCAATCCAACGACGTTTCTGCGCGGCCCACCCGGATTCTGGCATGCCGCATGCATATGGAATTGCGAAGCATACTTCGCTTTTTCGCCCGCAGTCGCAAACCGCGGGCCACAGGCAAGAGGAAGGCCGCAGATGGCGGAACCGATCATATACGACGTGCTGCTGAAGGGCGGCCGCGTCATCTGCCCCGCGTCCGGGATCGACGGGATCCGCGACGTCGCCGTGCAGGCCGGCAAGATCGCGGCGATCGAGGAGGCGATCCTTCCGAGCGCCGCCAAGGAGGTCATCGACGTTTCGGGCAAGCTGGTGCTGCCCGGCCTGATCGACACCCACGGGCACATCTACCAGTACGTCACCGGCCGCTTCGGACTGGACCCCGACATGGTCGGCGTGCGGTCCGGCGTCACCACAGTGGTCGATCAGGGCGGCCCGTCCTGCATGACGCTGCCGGGCTTCCGCAAGTTCATCGCCGAGCCCGCCGAGACCAACGTGCTGGCGTTCCTCTCCGCCTATCTGGTCGGCGGGCTCGAGGGCCACTTCTATCCGAACCTCTACCAGCCCGACTGCGTGGACATCGAAGCGACCGTCCGTTCGGCCACCGCGAACCGCGACATCGTGCGCGGCATCAAGGGCCATGCGGAAATCGGCGGCTTCGCCCGCTGGGGCATCAAGGTCATGGAGATGGCGGCCGAGATCGCGCGGCGCTCGGAAGTCCCGCTCTACGTCCATTTCGGCCAGCTCTGGGGCCTGCCGGAAAGCGGCGTCAACGGCGAGGACGCCGACACCATCCTCGAACGCGTCATTCCGCTGCTGAAGGAGGGCGACGTGCTCGCCCATCCGTTCACCCGCCATCCCGGCGGCTTCGTGAACCGCCAGGGCGAGCTGCACCACGTCATCCAGGCGGCGATCGATCGCGGCCTCAAGGTGGATGTCGGCCACGGGTCGCACTTCTCTTACCGTCTCGCCAAGCAGGCGCTGGCGGCCGGCGTCGTCCCGCACACGCTCGGCGCCGACATGCACGGCTACAACACGCAGGTTCCGGAGATCCCGGTCCCGCTCGGCACGCCGGAGGAGCACGAGGACGACGAGAACCATCCGTTCAAGGGCCAGGCGCGCTTCAGCCTGACCCAGGCCATGAGCTCGATGATGACGCTCGGCCTCGACCTCGACTACGTGGTCAGGATGGTGACGACGCACCCGGCGAAGATGCTCCAGATGGAGGACACGCTGGGCTCGCTCGCGGTCGGGCGCACGGCCGACGTCTCGGTGCTCGACGACGTGCGCGGCCGGTTCGTGCTGCGCGACAACGAGGACCATCACGTCATCGCCGAGCGCCTGCTGCAGCCGGCCTTCTGCCTGCGCAAGGGCAAGCGCATCGACGCCGACAGCCCGATCCTGCCGCAGGCGATCGCCGCGTGAGCGCTGTCGCCGGCGGGCCGGCCGCCGCCCCCCAGGACGTGTGGGCGTCGCTCTCACAAGGTGAGCGCGACGCCGCGTACAACAACAACGCGGCGGTCGCGAACAGCGCGGAGCTGATCGCGGAGCGCGACCGGCTGGCGGCCGCGTTCCGCGCGGGCCATGGCTCGAAGCTCGATCTGAAATACGGGCCGAAACCGCGCAACCGGATCGACGTCTACCGCTCCGACAACCGCGACGCGCCCTGCCTTGTCTTCATCCACGGCGGCTACTGGCAGAAGAACTCGCGCGAGGTGTTCGCCCATTACGCCGAAGGCGCGCTCGCGGCCGGCTGGTCGGTGGCGATGCCGAGCCACACGCTCGCGCCCGAAGCGAGCCTCACCGCGATCGTGGCGGAGATCGGCGAGGCGCTGGACTGGATCGCCCGCGAGGGCCGCCAGCACGGGCTGAACGGCCCAGTGGTGCTCGCCGGCTGGTCGGCGGGCGCCCACCTCGCCGCCATGCTGCTCGGCCATTCGGCCGTGAGGGCGGGCCTTGCGGTCTCGGGCGTCTACGAGCTCGGGCCGATCCGCGACACCTTCCTCAACGCCGCGCTCCAGCTGACCGACACGGAGGTCGCGACCCTGTCGCCGCTCGCGCTGCCGGTGATCGACAAGCCAATGGCGATCGCCTTCGGCACGGCGGAGACGCCGGCGCTCGTGCGCGACAGCCGCGCGTTCCACGCCCTGCGCGAGGCGGCCGGCGCGCCCGGTCCGCTGATCCCGATCGAGGGCGCGGACCACTTCACCATTCTCGACGGATTCCGATCCGCGGACGGCGCGCTGGTGAAGGCCGCGCTCGCCGTCCTCGCGGACGCCCAGACCCGCGCGGCCGCCTGAACGCCGCCGCGCTCTTACGTTTTCGACACCCACGTCTAGGAGATGGCCATGCAGACGTTGCGCATAGTTTCGATCGCCGCTTTGGCCCTCGGTCTCGTGACCCCCGCCGTCGCCGCCGACACGATCAAGATTGGCGTCAACCAGCCTCTCACCGGCCCGTTCGCGGCGTCCGGAGCCTATGTGGTCAACGGCGCCCGGATCGCGGCGGACGAGGTGAACGCCAAGGGCGGCCTGCTCGGCAAGAAGATCGAGCTCGTGGTCGAGGACAACAAGTCGAACCCGACCGAGGCGGCTGCGGTCGCCGAGAAGCTCATCACCTCCGACGAGACGCCGGTGATGATGGGCGCCTGGGGCTCAAGCCTGACCCTCGCGGTCCTGCCGAAGCTGGAGGAGTACGAGGTCCCGATGCTGGTGGAGACCTCGTCGTCGGGCAAGATCACGACCTCGGGCAACCCCTTCGTGTTCCGCATCTCGCCGCCGTCGGCGCTCGAGGCCGAGATGTTCGCGCCGATGGTCGAGAAGATCGGCGTCAAGAAGGTGGACTTCCTCGTCATCAACAACGACTGGGGCCGCGGCGCCGCGGCCGACTTCGGCAAGATGCTGAAGGAGAAGGGCGTCGCGGTCGGCCTGACCGAGACCATGGACGCCAGCGCCCAGGACATGAGCGCCCAGCTCGCCAAGATCAAAGGCACCGACGCCGACACGCTGATGATCACCGCGGCGGTCGATCAGCTGACGCTCGTGTTCAAGCAGATGGCCGCCATGGGCGTGAAGAAGCGCGTCATCACCACCGGCGGCTCGCAGAACCCCGACCAGATCGTCGCCCAGGCGGGCGCCGCGGCCGAGAAGACCATGCACCTCACCACCTTCCTGCCCTGGGATCCGGCCAAGACCCCGGACCAGAAGGCGACCGAATACTTCCTCGGGGAGTGGAAGAAGCGCGGCCACCCGTTCGCGGGCGCGACCGAGAGCTTCCGCGGCTATGACGGCATCCGCACCATCGCGGCGGCGATCACGAAGGCGGGCTCGGCCGAGCCGAAGGCGATCCAGCAGGCCTTCTGGAGCGTCGAGCTGACCGGCCTCAACGGCGCGATCAAGTTCGCGAAGTCCGGACCGGAAGGCAAGGAAAGCGGCCAGTCCCGACCCGGCGTCTACCTGGTCCAGATCGCCGACGGCGCGATCCGCGAAGTGAAGCTCTGAGGGCGGCTTCGGGCCTCGCCGCCTCTCCCCGGCCGGGGAGAGGCGAAGACGCGGCGCCGCCAGCGTCGCAGTGACGTCGATCGAACGGAGCTCCCGTGGACCAATTCCTGCAACATCTCGTCAACGCCATGGTGCTCGGCGGCGCGTACGCCCTGCTCGGCATCGGGCTGACGCTGATCTTCGGCATCATGAACGTGGTGAACTTCACCCACGGGGCGCTCTACACCTTCGGGGCCTATGCGATGTACATCGCCTCGGTCTCGCTCGGACTGAACTTCTTCCTCGCGCTGCCGGTCGCCATCGTGGCGGGCCTCGCGCTCGGCGCGCTGATCGAGATGCTGCTGCTGCGGCCGCTGAGAGGCGCGGACATCGACACCACGATGCTGGTGATGATCGGGGCCGGCATCATCCTGCAGTCGAGCACGCTCTGGACCTTCGGGGGCGTGGCCAAGGCGATCCCGAACCCGTTCCCGGACGCGCCGATCGCCGTCCTCGGCGTGTCGATCTCGTGGATCCGCCTGTTCGTGCTGGTCGCGGCCGCAGCCCTCATCGTCGGCGCCTACGCGCTCATCAACGGCACGCGGCTCGGCCGCGCCATGCGCGCGACCTTCCAGGACGCCGACACCGCGGCCCTGATGGGCGTCAATGTCCGCGTCATCTACACGGCGACCTTCGCGCTCGGCTCAAGCCTCGCGGCGGCCGCCGGCGCGCTGCTCGGTCCGGTCTATGTGGTGTTCCCGCAGATGGGCGACCTCGCCGCGGTGAAGGCCTTCGCGATCGTGATCCTCGGCGGCCTCGGCTCGATCGCGGGCGCGACCATCGGCGGCTTCGTGCTGGCGCTGGCGGAGGAGTTCGGCGCCGGCTACGTGTCGTCCGGCTACCGCGACGCGATGGGCTTCCTCATCATCATCGCCGTGCTGCTGGCGAAGCCCACTGGCCTGTTCGCCCGCGCGGAGCGCGTCGGATGACCCGCTATCTCCCGCCCCTCATCCTCGTCGTCCTCGCCCTGCTGCCGCTCGGCCTGAAGGACCCCTACATCCTCAACGCCCTGATCACCGGCGGCATCTTCGCCATCGGGGCGATCAGCCTCAACCTGCTGCTCGGCTTCACCGGCCAGCTCAGCCTCGGCCACATCGCCTTCTTCGGCATCGGGGCCTATGCGAGCGCCCTCACCGCGCTCGGCTTCGACGTCGGCCTGCCGTTCGGCGTCCGCATCGTCCACGAGGGCGCGCATCCGTTCTTCGGGTTTCTGGCCGCGATCGTGGTGTCGGGCCTGTTCGGCTATCTGGTCGGACGCCTCTCGTTCCGCGTCCGCGGGGCCTATTTCGTGATCGTCACGATCTGCTTCGCGGAAGTGGTGCGGCTCGTGGCGCTGAACTGGATCGAGCTGACGCAGGGACCGCTCGCGCTCACCTCCATCCCCTTCATGAAGCTCGGGTTTCCCGGCGTCGGCGAGCTGACGTTCCGGACCAAGGTCCAGAACTACTACCTGATGCTCGGCGTCGCGGCGCTCGCCTATCTGGTGGTCGCGCGGCTCGTCCGCTCGCGCTTCGGACGCGCGATGCGCGGGCTGAAGGAGAACGAGCAGCTCGCCATGTCGGTCGGCGTGAACGCCACCAAGACGCTGACGGTCGCCGCCACCCTCTCGGCCGCGATCGCGGGCGCCGCCGGCAGCCTCTACGCGCACTACTTCCGCATCATCGATCCGGACGTCTTCCTGTTCACCTACACGGTCACGATGGTGATCATGGTGGTGTCGGGCGGCAAGGGCACGCTCGCGGGCCCCGTGATCGGCGGCGTGATCTTCGGAACGCTGCCGGTGGCGCTGCGCCCCTACATGGCGCCGGAAGCGCAGTGGATCGTCTACGGCGCGGTGCTGATCCTGATCCTCTTCCTCATGCCGCGCGGCGTCGCGCCCTTCCTCGACGACCTGTTCAGGGGACGGCTGACGCGGGCCAAGGCGCCCTCGCCCCTGGCCAAGCCGCAGCTGGAGGGCCAGCCATGAGCGCACATGACGCGAGACGCGCAGGCCTTCACCTCTCCCCGGTGGGGCGAGGTCGGCGCGCAGCGTCGGATGAGGGGACCTCGCATTGTCCGGGCAGGGCTGATCCCCCTCACCCGCTCGGCTTCGCCGATCGACCTCTCCCCGCTGGGGAGAGGTGGGCGGCGGCGCTCGGTTGCGATGGAGCAGAAGCATGAGCGGGGCGCCGATCCTCTCGATCGACCATGTGGGCGTGCGCTTCGGCGGCCTGGTCGCCATCGCCGACCTGCATTTCGACGTGCGCGAAGGCGAGATTCTGAGCCTCATCGGGCCGAACGGCGCAGGCAAGACCACGGCGTTCAACGTGTGCTCCGGCTTCCTCAGGCCGAGCCAGGGCGAGGTGCGGTTCAAGGGCGCGAGCCTCGCCGGCCTCTCGCCCAACCGCATCAACCGCTTGGGGCTCGCCCGCACCTTCCAGCGCACCAGCGTGTTCCCGGACGACACCGTGCTCGACAACGTGCTGATCGGCCTCCACCGCGACGACGGCGGGGCGAGCCTGCTGGACGCGATCCTCAACCTGCCGAGGGAGCGCGCCGGCGAGGCCGCGCGCCGGACGAAGGCCCGCGAGCTGATCGAGTGGGTCGGCCTCGGCTCCCGCGCGGACGAGCGGGCGGGCTCGCTGTCCTATGGCGAACAGCGGCTCGTGGGCGTCGCGCTGGCGCTCGCCACCGACCCGTCGATGCTGCTGCTCGACGAGCCGGTCTCGGGGATGAACGCGTCGGAGACCAAGAACTTCGTGCGGCTGATCCAGTCGGTGCGCGACCGCGGCGTCACCATCCTGCTGGTGGAGCACGACATGCCCATGGTGATGGAGGTCTCCGACCGCATCGTCGTGTTGAACCACGGCCGCCTGATCGCGGACGGCACGCCGGCCGGGATCCGGCAGGACCCCGCCGTCATCGAAGCCTATCTCGGCAAGAGCGCCGCGACCCTTCAGGCCGGAACGGAGGCCGTCCATGCTTGAGATCCGCGACCTCGAATGCGGCTACGGGCCGGTGGCGGCGCTCCGAGGGATCAGCCTCGACGTCGGCGAGGGCGAGCTGGTGGCGCTGATCGGCGCCAACGGCGCCGGCAAGTCGACGACGCTGCGCGCGATCTCGGGGCTGGTGAAGCCGAAATCCGGCGCGATCCGCTTCGCGGGGCAGGACATCACCGGCGCGGACCCGGCGAAGATCCTGGCGTCCGGCGTCGCCCACTGTCCCGAGGGGCGGCGCGTGTTCCCCTATATGAGCGTCGCGGACAACCTCGCCATGGGGGCCTATCTGCGCACGGACCCGATCCTCGTGCGGCAGGATTACGACCGGGTCTATTCGGACTTCCCGCGCCTCGCCGAGCGCCGCCACCAGGCGGCGGGCACGCTCTCGGGCGGCGAGCAGCAGATGCTCGCCATCGGCCGCGCGCTGATGTCCCGCCCGAAGCTTGTGATGTTCGACGAACCCTCGCTCGGACTTGCGCCCACCATCGTCGAGCAGACGCTCGGCATCATCCGGTCGATCCGGGACGGCGGCGCGACGGTGCTGCTCGTGGAGCAGAACGCCTTCGCGGCGCTCGAACTCTGCGACCACGCCTATCTCATCGAGACCGGCCGCGTGGTGCGGCGCGGGCTCGGCAAGGAGCTGATCGCCGATCCGCATGTGCGCGCCGCCTATCTCGGCGGCTGAGATCAACCGAGGACGCGCGGCCGCCGCGCCGCAAGGGAGCCTGACACGATGCCCGAGGTCGATCTGCCCGAGGTGCTGGACGAGGTCCGCGCCGCCTTCGCCGCTTACGAAAAGGCCCTGACCGGCAACGACGTCGCGACGCTCGAGGCGCTGTTCCGCGACGACGCGCGCACGCTCCGCTACGGCGCGACCGAAAACCTCTATGGCATGGACGAGATCCGGGCGTTCCGGCGGGGCCGTTCGCCGGCGGGCCTCGACCGCGCGCTCGAAAAGACCGTGATCACCACCTACGGCCGCGACGCCGCGACCGCCTGCACGCTGTTCCGCCGGGACAGCGCGCCCGGAAAGATCGGCCGCCAGACCCAGACCTGGGTGCGTTTCCCCGAGGGCTGGAAGGTCGTGGCGGCCCATGTCAGCGTCATCGACGAGCCGGCCTGAGAGGCCGGCCGCCGCTCAGAACGGGAACTGGCGCTTGCCCATCTGCAGCGTCACCCACTTCACCTCGGTGAGCTCCTCGAGCGAATAGCGCCCGCCCTCGCGGCCGAAGCCGGAGTTCTTCACGCCGCCGAACGGCACGTGGGGCTCGTCCGAGATCGTGGTGTCGTTGACGTGCACCATGCCGGATTCGAGCCGCAGCGAGAGGTCGAGCGCCTTCTGCATGTCGTTGGTGATGAGCGCCGCCGACAGCCCGTATTCGGTGTCGTTCGCGACCTTCAGCGCTTCCTCCGCGTCCGCGACCTTGATGAGCGACACCACGGGGCCGAAGCTCTCCTCGTAATAAATGCGCATCTCGGGCGTGACGCCGGTCAGCACGGTCGGCTGGAAGAAGTGGCCCTCATAGGTTCCGCCCGCCACCACCGTGGCGCCCTTCTCCGTCGCGTCCTTGAGCTGGCCTTCGATGAAGGCGCACTGGCGCGCGCGGATCAGCGGGCCGATGACCGTGTCCGGGTCCTTCGGGTCGCCGACCTTGACGCCGGCGGTCTTGGCCTTGAACTTCTCCGCGAAGGCGTCGAACAGCGGCGCCTCGACGATGACCTTCGAACTCGCCATGCAGACCTGCCCCTGGTGCAGGTACACACCGAAGGCGGCGGCGTCGACCGCATAGTCGAGATCGGCGTCGGCGAGCACGATCAGCGGGCTCTTGCCGCCCATCTCCAGCGTGAACCGCTTGAGGTGTTTCGCCGCCTCGACCGCGAGATGGCGCCCGGTGCGGGTGGAGCCCGTGAAGGTGATCATCTTCACCCGCGGATCGGCGATCAGCTGGTCGCCGACCTCGGACGGCACGCCCGGCACCACGTTGAGCAGGCCCTTCGGCAGGCCCGCCTCGTCGAACAGGTCGGCGATGATCGCGCCCGAGAGCGGCGTCTCCTCGGAGGGCTTCAGGATGAAGGCGTTTCCGACGGCGAGCGCGTAGGCGATCTTCTTCATCGACAGCAGGAAGGGCGAGTTGAACGGCGCGATCCCTGCGATGACGCCGAGCGGCTTCCTCACCGACAGCGAGATCTGGCCCGGCATCGTCATGGGCATGGTCTCGCCCATGACGTGGCGGGCGTCGCCGGCCGCGACCCGCAGCGCGTCGACCACATACTCGATCTCCCACAGCGCCTTCGAGAACACCGAGCCGCATTCCTCGATCAGCAGGTCGCGGATTTCGGGCGTCCGGCGCGTGATGACGTCGGCGGTCTTGAGCAGGATCGTCTCGCGCTCGGCCACCATCGCGGCGCCCCAGAGCTTCTGCGCCGCGTCCGCGGACGCGATCGCCCGGTCGACCTCGGCCGCGCCGGCGAGCTGGGTGCGGGCGAAGACCTGTCCGGTCGCGGGGTTCACGTCGTCATGCAGCATGTTGCGCGACGAGTCGGTCCACTGGCCGTCGATGAACAGCTTGTAGTGCGGGACGCCGTCGACGACGTCGAACGCTGCGGGGTTCATGGCGTGCTCCTGCGAAGATGACGGCCGATGCGCCGCGGAGAATGAGGGGCCTGGACGGTCACGCCGCCGCGACCTGATCGAGAATGCCCGCAAGCCGTTCGGGCGCGGACAGGAAAGGCGAATGGTCGCCGTCGATGTCGAAGACGCTGTCGCAGGGCGTGCGCCCCAGCATCGCGTCCTGGTAGGCGAGCGACACCGCGTTGTCCTTGAGGCCGCGGACATAGGCGCGGCGCACCGTCCCGAAGCGCTCGGGCGTCAGGCGGAGCCGGTCGCCGTAGACTTTGGTGCGCTGGGGGCCGAGCCGGGCCGCCGCCCAGGCGGCGGCGTCGGGCGCGCATGCGCCGTAGAACACGTCCGCCGCCTTCTCTGCGGGAAAGCGCGCTTCCGCGCCGTCGGCCGAGACCACCATGTTTTTCAGCACGAGGTCGTCCACCTCGAGATGGGCGTGCGCGTCGAGGAAGCTGCCTAGGCTCTCGCCGTCGCGCAGCATCAGGCCGTTGACGTAGACCACCGCCGCGAGGCGATGCGGGCGCAGCTCCGCGACCTGCGCCGAGACGATGCCGCCCATGCTGTGCCCGACGAGGATCACCTGCCCCGCGATCCCGTCGATCACGCCGGCGACGCGGGTCGCGTAGGCGTCGAGATCGGCGTTCTCCATCGGCGCCGGGTCGCCGCCGCTCGCGGGCAGGTTCGGAACCGTCGTCTGGTGGCCGGCGGCCTCCAGCAGCGGCGTCAGGCGCTCCCAGCACCAGGCGCCGTGGAACGAGCCATGGACGAGGACGAACCGCGCCATCGTCAGCCTTTCACCGCGCCGAGCGTGAGGCCGCGCACGATGTGCCGCTGCAGCAGCAGCACGACGGTGAGCACGGGGACCAGCGCCACGATGCCGACCACCGCGACCTCGCCCCAGCGGACGCCCTGGGCGGTGATGAGCTTCGGGATCGCCACGGGCAGCGTCTGGATGCGGTCGCCGCCGAGCATGAAGGCGAACAGGAACTCGTTCCACGCGAAGATGAAGCAGAGCACCGAGGTCGCCACGATCCCGCTGCGCAGCAGCGGCAGCGTCACGCGCCAGAAGATCTGCGGCCGCGACCAGCCTTCGAGCGCCGCCGCCTCTTCGAGCTCCACCGGCAGGTCGCGGCAGAAGCTGCGCAGCACCCAGACGTAGAACGACAGGTTGAAGGTCAGATAGGCGAGCGTCAGGCCGGTGAAGGTGTCGAGCAGGCCGACCTTGGCGAAGATCAGGTAGAACGGGATCACGAGGCAGACCGGCGGCCCCATGCGGGTGGCGAGGATGAACAGGAACAGGTCGTCCTTGGCCTTCATCTCGAAGCGGGCGAAGGCGTAGGCCGCGGGCGTGCCGATCAGCACGACGAGCGCCGTCGAGATCGAGCACAGCACGAAGGAGGTCAGCAGGTTCCAGGCGAAACCTTCGGCGATGACGTAGTTGAAGTTCGCGAGCGTCGGCGTGAACAGGAACTCGGTCGGGCGCGCGAACATGACGTCCGCGGGCTTGACCATCATCGAGCCCATCCACAGCACCGGGAACAGGATCAGCAGCGCGTAGACGGCGGCGACCGCCGTCCAGACAAGACTGGATTTCCGGTTCATCAGAACGCCCCCAGCTTCTTCTTGGCGATCTGGTAGAAGACGTTGCAGAAAATGAAGAACGCCACCCAGACCAGCACGGCGAGCGCGGACGCCTCGCCGATGTTCCAGAATTCAAACGTCATCTTGTAGGCGAGCACGCTCGGGGTCTGCGTCACGACGCCCGGTCCGCCGCCCGTCAGGATGAAGACCGTGTCGAACACCTTGAAGGCGTCGATCAGCCTGAGCAGGGTGATGACGACCAGCAGCGGCGTCATCATCGGCAGCGTGATCTTGAAGAACACGCGCAGCGGCGACGCGCCGTCGACCGCGGCCGCGCGGTAGGGGCCGACCGGCATGGCCTGAAGCCCGGCGAAGAAGGCCAGCATCATGAACGGCGACCACTGCCAGATGTCGACGAACATCAGCGCGTAGAGCGCAAGGTCCGGCGACGCGAAGATCGACTGGTCGCCGAGCATGCCGAAGCGTTCGAACACATTGTAGGAGATCAGGCCCCAGGAGCCGGCCAGCATGATCTTCCACAGCAGGCCCACGACGATCGGCGCCATCATGGTGGGGATGAACAGCAGCGGCACCAGCACCGAGCGGCCGCGCACGCCGGCGCTCAGCACGAGCGCCCCGCCGAGCCCGATCATGAATTCGATCGGCACCGCGATGACGACGAACAGCCCCGCGACCTTGAGCGAGTTCCAGAAGGCGGGGTCGGCCAGCAGCTTCATGTAGTTGTCGAAGCCGATGAAGTCGCCGACGCGGCCGTACTTGGCCTTGTGGAAGCTCAGGTAGATCGCATAGGCGAACGGGATCAGCGAGACGACCACCAGCGTGATCATCGTCGGCGCGATGAGCAGATAGGGGTACCAGAAGCCCTGCTCACGGGACTTTCGGCGCGCGACGGGCGCGGCTGACGCTTCGGTTGCGATGGACATGATCGGCTTTCGGTGACGTCTTCAGAACGCTCCGGGCGGCGGACCGCCCTGAGCCCGATGTTCGGCTCGCGTCAGAGCGTGCACTTGTCGCCGCAGATGCGGACGAGCGCCTTCTGGCCCTCGGCCGCGCCCTGCTCGGGCGTCAGCTTGCCGAGACCGACCTGCTGGATGATCCCCGACAGGGCGTCGGACAGCTCCAGATACTTGGGCATCCGGGGCTTGGCCGCGGCCACCCCGAGCGTCGCCTTCATGGCGCGGAACAGGCTCGGATTGGCGGCGTCCTTCAGCACGGGAAGCGCCCACGAGCTCTCGCGGATCGGCACGCCGCCCTTGCCGGTCTCGAGCAGCGTGCCCTGCTGCTTCTTGTCGGCGAGCCACTGCATGAAGAGGTAGGTGGCCTCGGGATGCTTGCTGCTGGCCGCGATCGCGATCATCGACGGCTCGGCTTCGGCGGAGGCGAACTGCGGGGGCGCGCCGTCCTTCACGGGAACGCCCGCGTAGACGAACTTGCCGGCGAACGGCGAGGCGCCGGGCTTGTCGACGCCGAGCACGAAGTCCGAGAAGGCGATCGCCTGCGCGGCGATGCCGTTGCCCATCACCGTCGGCACGTCGAGCAGGGAGTATTCGGCCGTGCCGGGAGGCGCGAACTTCCAGAGGTCGGCGTACATCTTCAAAGCCGCGACCGTGGCGGGCGTGTCGAAGGCCGGCTTGCCCTCGGCGTCGATGATGTCGCCGCCGTAGTTCTTCATGATGTTGTTCACGAAGGCGAACAGCGAGGCCGAGCCCTTCACGCCGTCGAACACGACGCCGTAGAAATCGCCCGCGAGCGGCTGGCCGGCGAGCGCCTCGCCCTTCTTGCGGGTGAAGAACTCGGCGATGTCGCGCATCTGCTCGATGGTCTTGGCGGGCGCGAGATCGTAGCCGTACTTCGCCTTGAACGCGGCCTTCTCGCCCGCGTCGCTGAGCAGGTCGGCGCGCGCCCAGTAGACGTGGTTGTAGTTCCAGTTGATCAGGCCGTACTGCTTGCCGCCGAAGAAGGACAGGCTCCGGAACGGCTTCTGGATCAGGTCGTCCGCGTCGAAGTTCGGATTGGTGAGCGTCTTGTTGGCGACGAGATCGTCGATCGGCAGCAGCGCCTCGGCTTCAAGCATCTGGCCCATCTGGAAGCCGTGCAGCATGACGGCGTCGAAATGGCCGCGCCCCGACAGCATGTCGGCCTGGCCGCGGTTGATCACCTCCATATGGCCGAGCAGCTGGTACTCGACCTTGATGCCGGTCTCCTTCTCGAACAGCGGCACCAGCGTGGAGAGCGTCTCCTGCAGCGGCGTCACCTCGTCCAGCACGCGGATCGAGACGCCCGTGTAGGGCTT
The DNA here is from genome assembly GCF_042679725.1 of Methylopila musalis. NCBI lineage: Bacteria > Pseudomonadati > Pseudomonadota > Alphaproteobacteria > Hyphomicrobiales > Methylopilaceae > Methylopila > Methylopila musalis. The sequence continues at coordinate 27,353 of NZ_JBHTMX010000006.1, read as the reverse complement.
GGCGGCCTCCGCGTAGGAGAAGTCCGCCGCGTCCGCCGCGCCGGCGACGCTCAAGGCGAGCACGGCGGCGGAGGCCGCGGTGGCAAGTGTCCAGGATTTCATCGTCGCACCACCCCGTTTCGTTGGCCGCCGCGTCCCGCTGCGGTCGGCGAATGACAGTTCCGTTCTTCACGCGGCCGGAATCGCCCGGCCGGTTTCTCCGTCGAACAGCGCGATGGCGGCGGCCGGACAGGAAAGTCCCGCGGCCTCGCCGATGCGGACCTGCGCCGCCTCGCGTGTCTTGATCTTGATCTGCGCGCCGTCGCTCGCGCTGAAGGTGACGATCTCGTGCTTGCCGAACGGCTCGTGCGAGTAGATCTCGCCGGCGACCGCGCCGGCCGCGCCAGCGGGCGCAAGCGCAAGCTCCGATGCGCGAAGCCCGAGCCAGACCTTCCGGCCGCGGGCCGCGGCCGCCGCGCCCTCCGGCACCGCGATCTGGAGACCGGGACGCCGGAACACCGTCGCCCCGCCCTCCTCGGCGAGCTCGCCGTCGAGCACGCTCATGGGCGGATCGCCGATCAGCCGCGCGACGGTGACGCTCGCGGGGCTCAGCCAGATCTCCTCGGGCGTGCCGACCTGCTCGATCCGGCCGCCGTCGATCACCGCCACCCGATCCCCGACCGACAGCGCCTCGAGCCCGTCCGGGGTCGCCCAGATCGACGGGCTGTCGCGCGTCATCAGGGATCGGCGGATCGCGCCGCGCAGCTTGTGGCGGAGCTTGGCGTCGAGATGGGAGATCGGCTCGTCGAGCAGAAGCGCGCGCGGCGCCTGCACCAGCGCGCGGGCGAGAGCGGCGCGCTGCTTCTGGCCGCCCGACAGCGCCGCGGGCAGCCGGTCGCCGAGATGCGCGATCTCGAGCAGCGACAGAACCTCGGCGACCGTGGCGTCGTGCCGCTCGCGCGGAACGGCGCTTCCGGGCGCCCGGAGCGGCGACAGCGCGTTCTCGCGCACGGTGAGATGCGGATAGAGCGCGTAAGACTCGAACAGGAACGCCACGCCGCGCTTGCCCGGCGCGACCCCGTCCATGGAACGCCCGCCGAGCCGCACCGCGCCGGCGTCCGGCGTTTCGAGCCCGGCGGCCACACGGCAGAGCGTGGTCTTGCCGGCGCCCGACGGGCCGGTGAGCGCCAGAACCTCGCCGGGGCCGACCGACAGGTTCACGCCATCGAGCGCGAGCGTCTCGCCGAAGCGCTTGGCGACGCCGGACAGCGCGAGGCCGCTCACGGGCGCTGCTCCACGTTGCGCTCGCTGACGCGATCGAACAGATGGACCCGTTCGGGCGCGATCGACACCGAGACCAGGTCGCCGGGCCGGATGTCCGAGGGCCCCGCGATCTCGACCAGAATGTCGACGTCGGCGCCGGTTCTCGGCTCCAGCACCAGCGAGTCCGCGTCGCCCCGGCTTTCGCGGTAGCTCACGACGGCGTCGGCGGTCGCGCCTTCGGCGCGGGCGATCGCGAGATGCTCGGGGCGCATGCCGATGATGAGGTCCTGGCCGCGGGCGTTCGCGATCGACGCCCTCAGGGGCGACACCGCGAACGCCCGCCCGAACGCCTCCACATGGACGGCGCCGGCGCCGGCGGGGCGGCCGGCGAGCATGTTCATCGGCGGCTCGCCGATGAAGTTCGCGACGAAGACGTTCGCCGGCCGCTCGTACATGGCCTCGGGCGTGTCCACCTGCTGCAGCACGCCGTGGCGCATCACCGCGATCCGGTCGGCCATGGCGGTCGCCTCGGTCTGGTCGTGGGTGACGAGGATCGAGGTGACGCCGCGCGTCTTCTGCAGGCGCTTGATCTCGGTGCGGAGCTGGACGCGCTGGTCGCCGTCGAGATGGGAGAGCGGCTCGTCGAACAGGATGAGGCGCGGGTCGCGGACCAGCGCGCGGCCGATCGAGATGCGCTGCATCGCGCCGCCCGAGAGCCCCGTCACGGGCCGGTCCGCCATGCCGGTCAGGCCGAGCAGCGCGAGCGCGTCGTCGACGCGGCCCTTCGCCGTCTCGCGGTCGACGCCGCGGGCCGCGAGGGGGAACGCGATGTTCTCCCGCACCGTCATGCGCGGGTAGAGGCTGTAGTCCTCGAACACCATCGCGATGTTGCGGGCGCCCGGATCGAGCCGCGACACCGGCTCGTCGTCGAACCGGATCTCGCCCTCGGACAGCTCCTCGAGCCCCGCCGCCATCTTCAGGGTCGAGCTCTTGCCGCAGCCGGAGGGGCCGAGCAGCGCGAGCATCTCGCCGTCGCCGCAGACGAGGTTCAGATCGGCGACCGCCGGCATGTCCACGCCGGGGTACCGTTTCGTCACCGCCTCGAACCGCACCACAGTCATCAGTGTACATCCTAATTTTTGTCGGAGGCCGGACAGGCGTCCGCCCGAGGGGCGCGCGCCGGAGCCGTCCGAAAGCCGACTTAGACAAATTCTGGCAATCAAGTTGCATGCCAACCGCTGAAAACGGCGAGCCTCGCCGTTTAGCGACGGCGTCTAGCGGAAACCTGTCGGGCGCGGCTGATCAAAATCGCGACGCCTGCTTGCGCACGGCGCCTCATCGAAAGGCATTCGTCATGGTACTGACGATTTCGACGAACCGATCGCGGAACGCGCGGCCAGGCCGCGCCCGGCGTCAGCCGACGACGGGCGAGCGGCTCATGGAGTTGCTGCTTTCGACGAGCGTCGCGAGGTCCTCGAGGAACCGCTCGCGGCGGTCCGGAGGCAGGGCCGCGAGCGTGCGCTCGTGAGCCCGCGAGGCGCTCTGCTCGACGCGCTTCAGCGCCGCGCGCCCGACCTCGGTGAGCATCGCGAGCTTCATCCGGCGGTCTTCCGGAGAGGGACGGCGGCGGACGAACAGCCGCCGCTCCAGCCGCACGATCACCTCGGCGACGTTGGTGCGGTCGAGCCCGACCGCGCGCGACAGCGCCGCCTGCTCGACGGCGCCCATCTGGTCGAGCGCGGTCAGCACGCTGTACTGCACCGGCGTCAGCCCTTCGGACGCGCACTCCTCCAGGAACAGCGCCACATGGATCTGGTGCAGCCGCCGGATCAGGAAGCCCGGGCGCACCTGCAGCGGACGCAGACGCCACCCCTCGGGCGCGTCCTCGGTCGGCTCGGCGATGTCCGGCTCTGTCACGCTCATCGGCCCTGTCCGTTCCCCGGCGCGACCTCGCCACGGCGGATCGCCGCGATCAACCCTGAAAAGGTCGCACCTTGCGACGCACCACGGCAACGCCGCTCATCCGGCGCCGCGACATCCCGTTTCATAAACCTGGCGGACCACGCATGACCCGAACCGTCCAAGCATCCTACGACATCGTCATCTGCGGCGGCGGCGCGGCCGGCTGCGTGATCGCGGGCCGGCTCGCGTCGCTCGGCGACGTCAGCGTCCTGCTGCTGGAAGCCGGCGGGCCGGGCGACGTCGCGGAGGTCACCGACCCGAAGATCTGGATGCGCAACATCGGCTCCGAGCGCGACTGGCGGTTCGCCTCCGAACCCTGCGCCGGGCTGAACGGCCGCCGCGCGCCGCTGCCCATGGGCCGCGTGCTCGGCGGCGGCTCCAGCGTCAACGGCCTCGTCTGGGCGCGCGGCCACAAGGCGGACTTCGACCTCTGGGAGGCCGAGACCGGCGACGCCGGCTGGGGGTTCGACGCTGCGGTCGCGCTCTACCGGCGGATCGAAGCCTGGGACGGCCCGCCCTCGGCGATGCGCGGAACGTCCGGCCCCATGCCCATCACCCTTCCGAAAGACCCCGCGCCCGTGGTCGGCGGCCTGCTGGACGCTCTCCCCGGCTTCGGCGTGCCGCGCGTCGAGGATCACAACGCCGAGGCCATGGCGGGCGACGGCTGCTGCGCCGTCGCCAACGTCAACGTCGCGCCGGACGGAACCCGCGTCTCCACGGCGCGCGCCTATCTCGCCCCGCGCAGGGGCGAGCCCAGCCTCACGGTCCTGACCGGCGCGACGGTCCGCCGGGTGCGGATCGAGGGCGGCCGGGCGACCGGCGTGGAATATGAGGCCGACGGCGAGATCCGCATGGTCGAGGCGCGGCGGCAGGTCGTGCTGTCGCTCGGGGGCGTCCACACGCCCAAGGCGCTGATGCTGTCCGGCGTCGGCGACGAGAGCGAGCTGAAGCGGCACGGCATCAGCGTCGCGCAGCATCTTCCGGGCGTCGGCCGCAATTTCCAGGACCACATCCTCGTCGGCGGCTGCGTGTTCGAATACCGCACGCCCGAGCCGCCCCGGAACAATTCGGCCGAGTTCACCTTCTTCTGCAAGAGCGACGCCTCCCTGCCCTCGCCCGACCTGCAGCCCATGCTGGAGGAGACGGCCTTCGGCTCCGAGGTGACCGGCCCGGCCTACGGGCTGCCGGTCGATCCCTCGCTCGCCTTCACGCTGGCGCCCGGCCTGATCCGCCCGAAAAGCCGCGGACGCGTCAGCCTCACCGGCCCTCGCCCGGAGGACCCGGTGCGCATCGACGCCAACTTCCTGAGCGAGGAGGCGGACGTGACGGCGCTCAGAATCGCGCTCGAACTCTGCCGCGAGATCGGCCATTCCGACGCGCTGCGTCCCTTCGTGGCGCGCGAGCTGATGCCCGGCCCGCTCGCCGGCGCCGCCCAGCTCGACTTCCTGCGCAACGCCGCCGGCACCTATTTCCACCAGTCCTGCACCGCGAAGATGGGCCGGGACCCCATGGCCGTCGTCGACGGCGGCCTCAGGGTCTATGGGGTCGAGAACCTGAGGATCGCCGACGCCTCCGTGATGCCGGCGATCGCGGGCGGCAACACGCTCGCGCCCTGCGTGCTGATCGGAGAACGCGCGGCCGATCTCATCGCCGCCGATCTCGGCCTCCCGGCGCCGTGGAGCGCCGCATAAGCTCGCGGGGTCCGGGGCGGGCCGATCGCGCGCCCGCTCCGGACCTCCCATCGCCGGAAATGTCTGCGCGGTCCGGAGACGTCCAAGCCTTGCCGTGCGCGGACTGGCGCCGCGCTTGCTGCGCTCGCCCGGGAGCTGCGCGAACCGTCGTGCAGTCACGCTGTCTTCGGGAGACTGTCGCACGATGTGCCAAGGTGACGATCCGCGCTGCCCGGAATTTAGGCTGCACCATGAGGCGCTGAAGCGCGATCTGGCCGCCGAGCGGCGCAGCTTCCTCAAGTCCAGCTTTGTCGCCGCCGGCGGTCTCGCGACGATCGCGGCCGGCGGCGCCACGCTGGTGACCCCCGCCCTGGCGCAGGCGACCGCCGCCAAGGCGCCGGCGCAGCGCACGCATCATTACCTGCCGGCGAACGCCGACACAGTGCACTGGGGCTATTTCTCCAAGACCCTGAAGCCCCGCGTCGAATGCGACTCCGGCGACATCGTCACCATCGAGACGCTGACCCACCACGCCTGCGACGACCGCGAGCGCATGGTCGAGGGCGACGAGGGGGCCGAAAGCGTCTTCCTCTGGACCAAGGACAAAAAGGGCGTCGACCGCCGCGGCGCGGGGCCGACCGACCCCAAGGTCTACAAGAAGGGGTCCGGCGAGGGTCAGGGCGTCCACGTCATGACCGGGCCAGTCTATGTGCGAGGCGCCGAGCCCGGCGACGTGCTGGAGGTGCGCATCCTAGACTGCGCGCCGCGGCCCTCGGCCAAATTCCCCGGCAAGAGCTTCGGGTCGAACGCCGCCGCCTGGTGGGGCTTTCACTACAACGACCTGCTGAACGGAGACAAACGCGAGGTCATCACCATCTACGAGGTGGACGCCTCCGGCGCGAAGAGCTGGGCGCAGGCGGTCTACAACTTCAAATGGGTTCCGCAGACCGACCCTTTCGGCGTGGTCCACGAGACGATCGACTATCCGGGCGTGCCGGTCGACCACGCGACGACCACGCGGAACATGGACGTGCTGAAGGGCGTGCGCGTGCCGATCCGGCCGCATTTCGGCACGCTCGGGCTCGCGCCCGCGGAGGTCGATTTCGTCGACACGATCCCGCCGAACTGGGTGGGCGGCAACATCGACAACTGGCGCATCGGCAAGGGCGCGACGATGTACTATCCGGTCGCGGTCGAGGGCGGGCTGCTCTCGGTCGGCGACCCGCATGCGAGCCAGGGCGACAGCGAGCTCTGCGGCACCGCGATCGAGTGCTCGCTCACCGGCGTCTTCCAGCTCATCCTGCACAAGAAGGCCGACCTCGCCGGCACCCCGCTCGAGGCGCTCGACTATCCAATGCTCGAGACCAAGGACGAGTGGCTCGTCCACGGCTTTTCCTTCGCCAACTACCTGAAGGAGCTCGGGCCGGAGGCGCAGTCGGCGATCTACGGCAAGTCCTCGGTCGACCTCGCGATGCGCGACGCCTTCCGCAAGATGCGCCACTTCCTGATGACGACCCAGAAGCTGACCGAGGACGAGGCGATCTCGCTCATGTCGATCGCGGTCGACTTCGGCGTGACGCAGGTCGTGGACGGCAACTGGGGCGTCCACGCCGTGGTGAAGAAGGACATCTTCGCCGGCCGCGGCTGACGGCGTGACGCGCCCGCAGTGAGGGCTGCGGGCGCGTCAACGTCAGAGCCTGGCGTCGCGGAACCGGGACACGCCCGAGGCCTCCAGCGCGCGGGCGACGCGCAGCGCGTCGGCTTCGCGCCAGGGCGCGGCGATGACCTGCACGCCGAGCGGCAGGCCGTCGTCGAGGAAGACCGGCGCGCAGACGACCGGCAGGCCGATGAAGGAGATCGGCTGTGTGAACACGCCGAGATTGGGCCGCACCGGCACCGTCTCGCCGTTCAGCTCGAACGTCGTCTGTCCGAGACGCGGCGCCCGGCAGGGCGTCGCGGGCGCGAGCAGAATATCGACCTCCTCGAACACCGCCGCCACCGCGTCGGCGAACCAGCGGCGGAAGCGCTGCGCCTTGGCCACATAGGGCGCCGGAACCGTCGCTCCGCCGATGAGGCGGTCGCGCACCGCGGGGTCGAAATCGTCCGGCCGGGTCCGCAGGCGATCGAGATGGAGCGCCGCGCCCTCGGTGGCGGAGATGACATAGGCGGCGGCGCGGGCGCGCGCGGCTTCCGGCAGCTCCACGACCCGTTCCGCGCCGAGAGCCGCCGCGGCCCGCGCCACCGCCTCGAAGCAGTCCGGCTCGCCGCCGCGCGCGAAATGCCCGCCGAGCGTTGCGATCCGGAGGTCTCCGAGCCCTGCGTCGAGCGAGGGCGCCGCCGGTTCGGGCGCGCGCGTCGTCGTGGCGGGATCGCCCGCGTCGGGCCCCTGCATGGCGTCATAGGCGAGCGCCAGCAGCCGGGTCGAGCGCGCGATCGGGCCGAGATGGTCGAAGCTCTGCACGAAGGGAAAGGTTCCGGTGCGGGGCAGCCGGCCATAGGTGGGCTTCAGCCCGAAGCAGCCGCACAGCGCCGAGGGCACGCGGATCGAGCCGTTGGTGTCGGAGCCGAGCGCGACGTCGACCAGACCGGCCGCCACCGCCGCGCCCGTGCCGCCCGACGATCCGCCGGTCATGCGCCCGAGATCGTGAGGGTTGCGCGAGGGACCGTCGTGGATGTTCTCGCCCGTGAAGTCATAGGCGTATTCGCCCATGTTGAGCGCGCCGACCAGCACCGCGCCTGCGGCCTCCAGGCGCGTGACGAGCTCGGCGTCGCTCGCCGCAGGCGCGCGTTCGCGGTTGATCCGCGAGCCGGCCCGGGTCGCCAGTCCCTTGACGTCGTAGAGGTTCTTCACCGCGAAGGCGACGCCGGCGAGCGGGCCGCCGACGGCGCCGGCATCGATCGCGCGCGCGGTGGCGAGCGCCCGCTCCGTGGTCACGTCGGTGAAGGCGCCGACGCGCCCGTTCACCTCACCGATCCGCGCGAGCGAGGCCCCGATCGCCTGCTCGACGGAACCCGGCGTTCCGGAACCCGACGCCGCCGTCACGGCGCGACCTCCCGCGCGGCCGGCGCGAACACCGGGGCGGGCTCGATCACGTCGTCGAACGGGAACGCGTCGACAAAGCGCGCGGCCCGCATGGTCGCCTCCAGATGCGCCAGAACCGAGCCGCGCCAGGCGGGCGACAGCGGCAGGCCAAGCAACGTGGTCGCCGCGTCGAGATGCGCCTCGAGCGCCCTGGTGTCGTCCGTCATGCCGTCTCCATCCGTTCTGAAAGCCCAGCCATCCGCCGTGCCCCGCGTCCTGCGCCGAGCGCCCGCTCCGACGAGCGAGCCAAGCGCCGCGATCCCTTGCCTGAGCCGAAGCCGCCCGCCCTGAAGCAAAGCGCGCGCCAGACGAGCCGTCCGGTCAGGGATAGAGCCGAGAGGTGACCGCGGTGTCCACCGCGCAGAGGTGGCGGCCGTCCGCAAAAGAACGGCGACGACACAGCCCGCCATGAGCCGCCGGCCGGCGCATGGGACCGAAAGCCCAGTGCCTCCGACGCGCAAACGGGCGATCCGCCCGGAGGCTGACGACCAGCGCGCAGCCCGAACGTGGGCAACGTAACGGGTAACATCAGTTAAGCGCCGACGACCGGCTTCGCTCAGACCTGAGTGCTTTATCGCGGTGGGCTGATCTGGGTGGCGGGCCGAGAGCAACGAAGCGGAGAACTACAGCTAAGAGCCTATTTGGAAATGGCCGCGGCGGGCGATTTAAGCTCCCGTCATGCCCGGCGCAGCCGGGTATCCATGACTTTTCGACGAGCATATCTTGGTCGTTCAAGTCGTGGATGCCCGAGACAAGCTCGGGCATGACGTCAAACACGAATTTCCAAACAGTCTCTAAGCTACAGCCCTCTAAATTGTGATGCGGTTTTAGTTTATGGCGAGCGTCGATGGACCGTCCGCGCCTTGGACCAATTGCACGAGCCGTTTTGCCTCAGGACCGAGAGCCGCCCAACGCCATGGCGAGGCGTCATCAATGCTATCGGGCAGCCACGCGCCGGCGACCCAACGAGCTTGCAAGGCCTTGGCGACAGTCATTTGGTCGTCCCTCAGAGCTGCAAGTCTGACCTCCTCGGGGATGGAGGTCAAAGCAGAGCGCATCTCCCGATCAACGTCCCGTTCCTGCAGCTCTTCATATGAAAAGCCCTGCTCGTCCCACCAGCCGCTCATCTGCATCGCGCGACCGATCTTGTCCGTCCATAAGAACGTATTGTCGAGCATCCTAGCGTAATCCAACCCAACAAGAGCATCCATCACAGGCATGATATCATTGTGCGGTACAAAAGGCAGGCGCTTCAAGGATGCACGCCCCAGCTGGTTCATCAAAGATATCCAGGCTGCAAGGACAGCGTCGATCGGCGGCAAGGTCATGTGGCTCGCCTGGGATCGGTCGGAAATAAACTGAAAGACCTGGTCAGTATCGACCGTCAGTCTGTCGTCAACCGTCGCCAACCCCAGCCTTCTGAGGATATCGTTAGCTCCCTCGAATGCAGACAAGCCTCCCCAACCGCCGAGGTCGGCTCCGGCGCGTGGGAGCACCACACCTTGTCGCCAGCACCCTTGCACGAGAGAGACAGCGAGTTCGCCGTAAAGTTTGTGAATAGCCATGACACCGTCGCAGAATACCCAGTTCTGTTCAATTTTTGTGTCTAACTTCTGCGGCATTTATTGCTGCGGTCAGTAGCCCGTGAAAGAGACCGCTTTCAGGAGCGTTCAAAACCGCATGAATGGTCAAAACGGGCGGTGGCGGCTATTGCCGGCCTTCAAGAAATACCGGGTTTTAGCGTAGAATAGGCGTTTCTGTATGCCGATTGGTGGGGGTGTGGTGATCGGCATGACGGGACGGCTCCTATATCCGGTCCTGCGGCGCCCGATACCCAGTTTTTGTCCCGGCTGTGAGCCGGATTGCCGGGTATGAGGGTGGACCGCGAGAGAGGCCGTCTAACGCCTGATCTGCAGAGGATCAGGGCGAAACGGGCCTCAGTGGATGATATAGGAATAAATGGCGGAGGGGGCGTCCGTCAAGAACCGTTGGCTCTCTTGGTTAATGCGCCATATCGTTCGCCTTTATACCCGGTTATGTACCCGGTTTGTACGGAGCTACGACCAGCGGTTCAGTTCGATTCCCCGCCGCCCCCCTTCCTTCTCACCCTGGCGTCTCCCACACCGGCAGCACAAGGTCCGAGCGCCGCGGGATCATCGGCCGGTCCTCGCGCTCCCGCGCCTCAACCGCCTGCCTCAGTTGAGACTGCTCCTGCCGCAGCAGCGCGACCTCTGTGCGGAGCGCCGCCATCGCGTCGACCAGCTTGGCCGTGTCCGCCAGCCGCTCGTCCCGGCCTTGAGTGAGCCGCGTGTCGAGCTGGTCGCGTGAGCTTTCCAGCCGGCCGATGTCTTTGAGCATGGCGTCGATCGGCCCGGTGCGGCGCTCAAGCTGCTCGATGGCGCTGGTGGTCGTGGCGATCCGGGACGCCCGGTCCCGGTCGATCCGCTCGATCGCCGCCGCGTTGGTGGCGGCGAGCTTGGCCGTGTCGCTGATCTGGTCGATCATCCGCCACATCCCAACCCCAAGGATGCCGCTCACGATGGTGAGCAGGACCGTGACGTATGGCGCGATCTTGATCCAGTCGACCGCCGGCGGACGGGTGAGCTGCGGCATCTGGTGAGGCATCGGCCCCTCCGTGGGATAGTGGCCGGTCATGCGATGCGTGATCCTATGGAGGCGGCGACGCTCAGCGCACCGTCACTTTCGGGTGCCCGTCGAGCGCCGCCGGCGGCGTGCCGGGAGCGACGATCTTCTCAACGCCGGGCACCTCGGCCGCGGAGACGATCAGATTGGCGTCGGAGCGAGCCCAGATGCCCCAGGCGGTGGTGGCGAGGGTCAGGAGCGCGCCGGAGATCAGCTCCCACTCAGCTCCGCTCGCATAGCCATTGGCGGCGACATATGCGCCGGCAAGTTGGAGAGCCGTCCGGAGCAGCGCGGCGAACTGATCGGCGTTGATGATGCGGGTGGTCATGATGGTGCTCCGAGGAAAAGGGAATCGATGTCCGCGCCAAGACGATCTCGGCGTGGTGGGTGGTGCTCTGGTCAGCTTGGGAATCAGGCGCCGGCGGCGATCAGAGCCACCCAGGCCAGCTTGCAGGCGACGTGGAGAGCCTGATCCGCGTTGTAGGAGAGCCGGCCGTCGCACTTGGCGTAGTCGATCGCCGCGTGAGCAACGGTCTCCGCGAGGGCCAGCCAAAGCGAGCCCGTGATGAGGCCGACCGCGGCGCCGTGGATCGCTGCGTGGGCGGCGAGCGCGCCGGGCCAGATGGCTTCGCCCGGCACGAGGCCGAGCGTGTGGTTCTTGGCCTTTGAGAGCCAGTCGCCCTGCAGCGGGTAATCGCAGAGCGCATGGGCGGCGAGCAGCAGCCCGAGAATGACGAGCAGGTCCATGATGGCGGCCGCGCTCTACGCGTCCGCGCCGTCATCCGCGCCCGGCACTGGGGGCAGCGGCGGCTCGTATGGCTCGTCGGGCGGGGTCACGACAGCGCCTCACGCGCGACCAGCACGTCGACCAGCGCCGCGCGCAGCCGGGCGATGGCTGCGTCGAGCTCGGCCAGCCGGGCAGCGGGGTCGTCATCCTCTCCGACCTCAGGCTCAGCGCCGGCGAGAATGTCGTCCGGCTCGGGCGCGGCAGGCTCCGCCGGCGCGGTCACCGGCTTCGCGTCGTTGCTGCGGGCCTTCGGCAGAGCCTTCGTGTACGGCGTCAGGAACTGGTCCCGCTCCGCCTCGCGCCGGCTGATGATCTCCGCCGGCTTCTTCCACATCATGATCGCCTCGGCGACGCTCTGGCGGCTCTCGCCGGTGTTCAGCCGCTTGATGAAGGTCGAACCCTTCGCGCCCGCGAGCCCGATGTTGAAGGCGATCGAGCGCAGCGCGTCCGCCTCGTGATCCGCCAGCGGCACGGTCACGAAAGCGGTGATGTCGTGGGCCGCCAGATCCTCCATCAGCAGCTCGTCGGCGCGCGCCTGGGTGATCTTGTCCCCCTGCTTCACGCCCTTCGTCGAGCCGTAACCGATCGTCCAGACGCCGACGCTGTCCTTGTAGGCGGTGAGCCGAACGCCCTCGCGTGATTTGAGCGCGGCGAGGCCAATGGCCGTCATGGGTGACGCCATGTGTGCAGTCCTCCTGAAATGAAAAAACCCGCTCGAAGCGGGCTGGACGGTCAGTTGGTAGCGAGGAATGTCAGATGCCCGTGATCGGCGTCGGCTTGCCCGCAGCAACGGCGCGCATGAACTCGGCGAGCAGGTCGCGGTCCGCATCGCTGTAGGCCGCGCTCACAATCGCCAGCAGCGACAGGTGTCCGACGCCTCCGTAACCCGAGATGCCACCGCCGATTTTCATCAACGAGGAGGCGGGATCGCGCGCCGATGCGGCGGCCGTCGCGCTGACGTTGCCGGTGACGGACTCGGTGCGCCGTACTGTGTCTGAGGCTCGCCCCCCCAGCAGGCTCCAGCTCGCCAGAGCCCCGGCCGGCAGAGTCGCCGCCAGCGCGCCCGAGGAGGACGTGCCGGATGCATAGCGCGCCGCGGCGAACGAGATCGCCGTGGCCGACGACACAAACAGGCTCACGCCCTGCGACGTCCGCAAGGGGTCAGCCACGGCGGCGGTGTCGTCGTTGGCGAGGATCACCGGCCGGTGCGCGTTGTCGGCGAGCGTGTCCGGCGTCTTGAAAAGCGCGAGCACACTGACGTCGCGCGGCTCCGCGATGTTGGTGGTATAGAAGCCCGCGTCCGCGTCGAAGATGGCGTAGCTGTCGGCATAGGTCACCGCGCCGGTGACGCTGGCGAGCGAGCCGTCCACCCAGTTCCGGCGCGAGGCCAGTTCGGACCCGCCGAAGTTCCAGAAGCCGATCAGGCCGGCAATGTCGGGGAAATCATAGCCGATGGCGTTGCCGCTCGCCGGCGCATTGGTGTTTTGAAACCGCATGATGACCTCTCAGGCCGCAATGGCGTCGATGGCGCAGGCCAGCGCGTGCGCGAGCTCCCCGCGGGCGATGGTGACAGGGTGGATCGGGTCGCTGACCGCGCCCGAGGCCACGGCCCAGCCGGCGTCCATCTGTGTTGGAGCCAGCCGCGCGAGCGCTCGACGAGAAGTAGATAGTCGCCGCGGCCGCGATGCCGAGTGCCGCCCCCAAGGGTCCTGCAGCGGACGAGAACGACATGAGCGCGGTGGCGCCCTGAAGGCCGCGGAGCGCCGCAACCAGCTTCTTCACCTCGACGCCGGCGGCGATAAGTTTGACGATCAGGCCGCCGACCGCACGGCCCACCAGCGCGGCGGCGATGACGGCGGCCACCTTCAGCGTCACGTCGGCAATGTTGTCGAAGTCGTCCGCCAGCGCGTTCAGGCCCTTCGACAGCATCGAGGTCGCGCCCAGTGACTGATCCTGACGGCCGATGTAGCGCGTGAGAGCGTTGTCGACCTTCGTCCATCCCTGCTCCAGCGTCTGCGTGCTGCTCGCCGCCATGGCTTGAATGGCCGGCATACCCTTGAGGAAGCCGTCGAAGAACTGCTTGTTCGAGACCTTCCCATCGTTCACGAGAGCCTTGAGCTTCGAGACCGAGCCGCCGGCCTCGTCGATGCCGTTTGCTACGGCGATCAGGATTGGGCGCGCGCCCTCGTTGATGCTGTTGAATTCTTCCGCCTGCACGCGCGCAGAGCCCAGAAGCTGCCCGAGCTGCATCAGCGCGCCCGAGGCTTCGGTCGAGGACTTGCCCGCTACCTTCAGCGCCACCGCGACGCCGTCCGTGAACTTCACGAGACTGGCGGACGACGCGCCAAGCTCGCCTTGGGCCTGCGCCGCGGAACCGTAAAGCGAGGTCAGAGCGCCAATCGGCGCGGCGTTCCGCTGAGCGCTCTCATAAAGCTCGTCCAGCAGCGCAGCCTGCTTGCGGCCGGTGACGCCCGCCACCGCCAGGCTGTTCTTGGCCTTGGTCCAGGCGTCGGCGTATTTCAGCACCTCGCCGGTGGTGATGGCGCCCGCCAGAACGCCGAAGCCCGGAGCCACGCTGCGCAGCGTGGCGGCCGTGATGCTGTCGAGGCGCTTCGTCATCTGCTGCGCCCGCCGCTCGATCTGACGCCCGCTCAGTTCCTGCGCATTCGCCATCGTGAAAGCTCCTATGGATGGGCGATAAGGTGGTGAACGCCACCCTGCTCGTCCCACAACGATCGCACCGCCGCGCCCATGTCGGGCAAGCCAAGCGCATGGCGGATATGGGCCTCGTCATCGGCTTGGGGCGTGACGAAGCCTGACCGCACCGCAACGCCAAACGCATTGATGTCTAAAGCGTCATCGCCGGGCGCCTCAGATACGTGACCGCGGCGATGTCGATCTTGCTCGCGAGGTCGACGCCGACCCAGCACGACATGCCCGCGTAGTCCTCCAGCTTCAGACCGGGCTGCGCCGCGGCCATCCACTTCGCGACGTTGAAATAGGCCTCGCGTGCGAAGACCCATTCGTTCAGATGCTTGGTCCGGAAGGCCGAAGCCTTGCGGGCGTTGGCGATGGCGTCCCGCTGCTGCTTCTCCAGCCAGTCGCCTTTGACCGACACCCCGAAGTTCGGGTTCGCCTTGCGAAGGGTCTCCGGCTTCGTCCAGTCGTCAGCCGGCTCGTAGTCGTCGTCGCCCGGTTTGCCGCGCGCCGCGTCCACGCCGTACATCAGCGCGAACAGCTCCGGGTCGTCCGTGACCCCGTCCAGCATCAGCCGGGCTTCCAGCACCATCTGGTAGCAGGGGCCGGCGATGTTCGAGCCGGCGGTCGTGATGATCAGCAGCAGCGCCTGGTCGCGGGCGCCCATGCCGGTCTCCATCGTCGAAACCAGCGCGTCCGTGTCGTGCTCGTGGTACTCGTCGACGATCGCGCAGCTCGGGGACGAGCCGTCGCCGGGCGTCCCGATCACCGGCTCGAACCTGCTCCCGTTCGCCAGGATGTGCAGGTTCGAGGCGTTGACAGTGATGCCGTAATGCGACTGGAGCGCCGGCGTCTTGGCCGCCATCAGCCGGGCCGGACGGAAGACCTCCCACGCCTGTTTTTCGGTGGTCGCTCCCGAATAGACCTCCGCGCCGTACTCCTTGTCGATCGTCAGCATGCCGAGACCGACCGAGGCCGCCCACGCCGACTTGCCGTTCTTCCTCGGCTCCAGAATGAGCGCCTTGCGGAACCGGCGGAACCCGTCCGACTTCCGCAGCCACCCGAAGATGCAGGCCGTCTTGAACGCCTGCCAGGGCTCCAGCTTCAGCTTCTCCGACTTCGCCGCCCACCGCCCCTTGGTGTGGGGCATCATCTCGATGAAGCGGCACCACTTCTCAGCGGCGTCAGGGTCGAAGCGGTACGGGTAGGCCCGGTCCTTCGACTTCGCCAGATCGTCCAGATGCCGCTGGCACGCGAGCCGCACCCATCGGCAGGCCGGGATTTTCCCCGCCACGACGTCCTTGGCGTAGCGGTTCGCCGCGGCGACGTGAGGGTGCTTGCTCATCCATCAGCCGAACGATGCGAACGGGTTCTCGTCCGCCTTCTTCGTCGCCGATACCTTCGACCGCGCGGCCGGCGACAATCCGAACTCGGACAGCAGGGATTGCGCGTGGCGCATGGCTTCGGAGCGCTGCGCCACCGCCGGGTGGCCCTTGATCTGCTGGCTCACCACGCGGCCCTGATCGTCGAGTTCGACCGAGGAGACGAAGAACCTACCGCCGTCCTCGATCGCCACCGTGCAGACGTCGACCTCCTCCAGCCTCATGGCGAGCACCGTCAGGTTGTGAACGTCCGACGAAGACGCGATCCCCATATCGGCGATGATCCGCACCAGTTGCCGGAACTTCTCCGCAGCGAGCGGCGACAGGTTCTCGGGCGGCTCCGGCAAGCCGGCGTCAGCCACCGGCGCATCCGGGTTCATGCGGCACGGCTGGTCCGTGCCCGAGACGACCTTGAGGTGGTCGGGCTTCCGCTTGCGTCCACGCATGGAAAACGTCCTCAATTTCGCACGCGGAGAAAAGTGACGGGGCCGCCGGTCCTGCAAGCCGCGCCCCTGAGAGATCGACCCTTCCCCTCCCCCTCAAGTGTTGTACTTATGTCGCATGTTGCCCAAGTGCAACACTCTAATACACACCGAAATGATGGTGATATATTTGCAACATCGCTTGGGGTGGCGGCGGGCCGCCTCCCACCTTCCGGTCAGCCCCTCGCCGCTTCGCCCATGGTCGGCATGCCCAGACGCCGGGCCAGGTCGTCGATGGCCTCGCGCCCCTGCCTCTCCACCTGCTGCTTCATGCCATCGTGACACGGGCGGCAGGACGGCACCCACCAGCGCCGCTCCCAGAACGCGCCGGGCCACTGGCGCTGCGGGTACAGGTGATCGACCACCTTGGCCGCCGCCGTCCGCCCATCAGCGTCGCAGTAGGCGCACACCGGGTTGAGGAGGAGGAACGCGCGGGCCTCACGATCCCACTGCGCCGTGTAGCCTCGGGCGCGGGCGGAGCCCCTGGCTTGGTCGTTGCGGCGCTCGCGGGCCTTGTCGTCCGCCTTGGCGTGCAGCGGCGGGCGCTTGGGCATCACGCCTGAGTGCTGGCGCTACTGCCCAGCGCCAGCCAAGCGTCAGCCTCGCTCAATCGTCCGGCGGCGACCTCAATCTCGACCCAGCCTTTTTTGAGACGCTGGCGTATCGCGCCCGCATCAATACGGACCCGAGCGATGTCGCCCCCTTGGCTTACTATCCCGGCCTCGCCGCGCACATTGTCCGCAAGGGCAAAGGCGCTCGAAACGGAAAAGCCCGAGCGAACGAGAGTGGCGGCGGCTGCCAAGACGAGCGCAGTTTCAAGAGAAATGCGGGCTTCGCCTCCACGCCCCTTACGCCCTCTGTCGTCGTTTTTCGACAGCCTGAAAATGCTCCGCGACATCCACTGCGCGCACACAGCCCGGCTAACGCCAGCCAGTCGGCGCGCATCTGGCGAGCTAAACGAAATTGCGACCATGCGGGCGGTCATCCACGAAGAAGCCGCCCGCAACTTTTCCGCTGCGGACGGCTAATTTCTAGCTTTCGGCCCTTGACTAAGCGCTAATAATTAGCGATAGTCATCTCGTGGTCGAGGGGATGAACACCTCATCCCCGCCACCGAAGGAGAAGACGATGACCCTCATCATCGAACTCTCCGGGGCCGAACTTCAGATCTTGGTCTGCCTGATCCTGATCCTGAAGTCTCGGTAATCCCGGCGGCCAGCCCCCTTCCACAAGGGGCTGGTTGCCGCAGAGGAAGATAGGAGCGATCCCGATGGATGTCCAAGACTTCCGCCGCTGGCAGACCCGAATGGGCTTCGACGGACGCGGCGGGCAGAAGGCGACCGCCGAGGCGCTGGGGCTCAGCGTCGCCATGGTCCGCATCTACGAGAACGGCCAGAACCCGGACGGGCGCCCGGTGAACTACCCCCTTACGCTGCGGCTCGCCATGTCGGCGCTGGCGCTGGATGTCAGGCCGTGGCCCGTGGGCTGAAGTGCTGGGGCTATCCCACCTCGGGGTGTGCGGCCGCCCGCGCCACATAGGCCGCGTGGATCGCAGCGAAAGCCGCCTCCCAGGCGGGGCCATGGCCGGCGTCGTGACCCGCGACGACGTGGGCCAGCTCGTGCGCCATCACCTCGATCGAACCCTCAAGCGGGATGCCGACCGCGACCTGAACGACCGGGCGGCTCCCATCGTCAGGAAAGAACGTCTCGCCGAAAGGCCCTTCCTCCGGGAAGGACACGAACCGCACGATGCAGTCGAGGCCGGGATAGGCGTCCAGCGCGGCGAGGCGCAGGTCTTCGATGGGGTTCTGAATGTCCATCTGCGCCTTCCCGCCAGACACGAAAAAACCCGCCTCGGCGACCGGGCGGGTTGAAACGAAGGACGCCCGACTGACCGCCAGGCGCAATTCCGACAATTGAATGGAATACCCCATTTATTGCCACAACAGCCACGCGGTGCGCAAGCTAAATTGCGTTCGCCGCCTTCCAGACGTCGAGCAGGACGTTCCGGTACTTCCGGCGCGCGGTCTCGTCGCTCTGGCCGATCCGCTCGGAGATCACCCCGAAGGACAGCCCGAAAGACCGCCACCAGATCACGCGCCACTCGTGGGCCTGAAGATGGCGAGCCCATGCCAGCGCCGTCAGGCAGTCGGAGATGTCGGCGGGTGACGGCCGGAAGCGCGGGACGATGGCTTCCACGGCGCCATAAGCGTCCATGAACTCCCTCACGTAGTCCGGCCAGCCGCTCCCGACGCGGAGGAACCGCGCCTCGCGATCCGGCAGGGCGCGCAGCGTCATCATCGCCCGCAGCAACCGCCGTTCGACGTCGAGCGGCGCGATAGGCTCTTTGGGGCGCACGCAGACCCGCGGGCCGGGCGTCTTGGGACGGGCGCGCAAGCTGCCCACAGCCGCCTCATAGGCGCCAGGCCGAAGCATGTCCTCCGGCAGCACCATACGGCCCGGAAGGCGCGGCTGAGGCGCGGCGGCGCGACGGCGGCGGCGGATGCTGGCTTTCATGTGCGGGGGTCCGTTGCGGCGGCGGTTGCGGCGGTCGTGATCGAGCGCGGCGAGGACTGCACGACGCTCGCGGAGGCCCGTGCCGCCGCGCGCCTCGCGACCGAGGCCTATCGCAACCACAACGATCAGATGGGCGCCGCGCTGGCGCTCTCCGCCCTCGCCTACTTCCTCGGGTCCGAGGCGGTGTCGTTCGGCCCGGAGGTGGTGTCGTGAAAAACCGCCTCGCCGCCATGCTGCGGACCCGCGACGTCTGGCCGGCGGTGGAAGCCGAGCTGCAGCGCCTTGGCGTCGCCTACCGCCTCACCATCCGCGGCAAGCACCCCGTCGTCGTCATCGACGTCGATGGCCGGACCCGCCGCATCCCGTTCCCCAACTCGCCCAAGAGCCACGGGCACATGAGCCGCAAGGTCGTGTGTCAGGTGCGCCGGGCGGTCGCCACTCTGAGGACGCCGGCATGAGCCTGCCGAACGACATGACCCGCATCACGGACGAGGACATCGCCGCGATCGAGACCGAGGACGAGGCAGTGGCGGTCATGGCCGCGCTCGACCACACCATCGGCGCGACCGACGCCCAGATCAGCTCCTCACGAGCGCGCCTTGATCCGGTCTGGGCGACTGCGGCTCGCCGGTTCCTGAAGGCCGCCCGGCGCCGCCGCAACGCCGCGCAGGAGCGTCGCGGAGCCATCCGGCGCGCCGCCAAGGAGCGTGACGCCGCCGGACGAGCCGAGGCTGAGGCCAAGCGCTCCCTCACGTTCGAGGCCCATTTCTACGCGGTGGTGAAGAGCGCCGCTGCAACGGAGGACTTCCGGCGCTGGCGCGATGAAGCGCTGAGCCGTGTCGTTCAAGCGGAGCCCGCCGCCCATGGCTGACATCGTCGCCGCTGCAACGGGGAGGACGCAATGAGAGACGTCACCCTCTCTTGCTCCTTCTGCGGCAAGAGCAACAACGACGTGGGCGTGATGTTCACGGAGCGGACCACCTGCATCTGCGACGAATGCGTGGCCTTTTGCGTCGAAGTCATTGAGGAGCGCAAAGCGGCATGCCCGATGATCCGGCGGCTCGACGCCTGGTTGGCGGCGCAGGCGGACGAGAAATCCCGGCGCGACAAGGTCGCCGAGGCTGAGTTCAACCGCGGCTACGTCATCGCCTGCTGCAACCTCGTGAACCTGTTCGACCAGCCGGTCTACGCCTTCGACCTTCTGGCTGCGCTCGGCGTGACGAAGCAGCAGGTTCGAGCGATGGACCTGGCGGGATACGACGAGGCGGCCCTGCGCAAAATTGAGCAGGGGTCCGGTGGCGATAGCCCGTATCGCACGGTGCGGAGCCGCCGGTTATGACGCCCGCCACCGTCTGCCGCGCGCTCGAATACGGCGGCGCCGCCGTCCACATCGTCGCGACCATCGCGCTCTGGTTCGGCGCGACCGACGTCGAGCAGGCGTGCCTCGGCTACGTCATTTCGTCCACGGCGCTGATCACGGCCGCGGCATGGAGGACGGAGCCATGAGCGCCCACTTCCTCGACGCCCGGTTTGACCAGTGCCGCCGCCCGCTCTGGGACGACAGCCGCCGCACGCCCGTCGCCGACATGATGGTCTGCGGCGCGGCGACCCTACCGGGCCGCACCTACTGCGCCGAGTGCCGTGGGACGCTGATCGCCGGGGTGATCGTGAAGGGTCAGGTCGTCTGGTTCAACGCCCACGGCGGGCGCCCGTCGCACGACATCGACGAGCCCGAGGACGATCGGCCGCTCGATTTCGCCGCGCAGCCCACCGAGGAGGTCAGCGGCGACGCCGGCCGCCCTTTGGCGCTCGACGTCCAGCGCCTGCGCGTCCTCGCGTGGGGGATGGCGGCATGAGCGATACGGGAAATCCCGTTTCGGAAACCAAGGGCGCGCGCGTCACCGACCGCCGCCCCGTCGAGGCCCTCGCGCTCGCGGACGTCGCTCCGAACGAGGTGGCGTCCACCGGGCCGATCTTCGAGGACGTGGACCCGGCAACGCTTCTGGTGGACGAGCGCTACCAGCGGGAGCTTTCGCCCAAGGGCCGCGCGCTGATCGCGAAGATCGTCGCCGGCTGGGACTGGCGCCGGTTCAAGCCGCCGGTCGCCGTCATGGTGGACGACGGGCTGGAGCTGATCGACGGCCAGCACACGGCCATCGCCGCGGCGACGCATCCCGGCGTCGCGACCATCCCCGTGATGATCGTCGAGGCTGCGGAGGTCCAGCAGCGGGCGGCGGCCTTCATCGGTCACAACCGCGACCGGATCGCCGTGTCCGCCATGGATCTCCACCACGCGGCGGTGGCGGCCGGGGACGAGGACGCGCTGACGGTCCAGCAGATCTGTGACAGGGCCGGCGTCACCATCCGCCGCCAGCCTCCCTACCGCGGAGCCTATGCGCCGCGGGACACCGTCGCGCTCGCCGCCATCGGGGCGCTGGTCTCGAAGCGTGGCGCGATGCGAGCCCGCCAGATCGTCGAGGCGCTGGCGAACGCGGAGCTCGCGCCGATCTCGGCCGCGGCGATCAAGGCGGCGGATTTCATCCTGCACGACGGCGAGATGTCGTCGGAGATCGACCTACAGGGCCTGACGGCGGCGATCGTCGCCGCGGCGCCCACCGTCGAGCACGAGACGAAGATCACAGCGACGACGCTCAACGTGCCCGCGTGGCGCGCGATGGCGATCGTCTGGTTCAAGGCGCGGCCGAAGCGGCGGAAGCCGGCGGCTGCCGAGGAGGGGGCATGACCGACCGCCCGAACGACGACGTGCGACGGATTTCGTCGGATGATGGCTCCAATTGGAGCCATACCCACCACCGCGAAGCCCTCTCGGCCCGCCGACGCTCCGAGACGCTGTCGTTCTGGCATCTCGGCACCCGCTATCACGCAACGGTCGGCTTTTACGACGACGGCCGCCCCGGCGAGGTGTTCCTCGACGCCGCCAAGGCCGGGACCGAGCGTGAGGCCATCGCCCGCGACGCGGCGGTGACGGTCTCGCTCGCGCTGCAGTTCGGCGCGCCGCTCGACACGATCCGCCGCGCCATGACGCGGGAGGGCTCCGGCGCCGCGGCCGGCGCGATGGGCGTGCTGCTCGACATGATCGCCGCCGGCCCGCCGCCCGCGGACATCCCGCCGCCCGGCACGCGAGGCGCGCTCGCGGAGACGCTGGAGCGGCTGACGGACGGGGGCGCGCCATGAGCCGCCAGCCGATCATCAACGCGCCCGATCTCTCGGAGCTCGACGAGGCCGAAGTTCTGGAGGGCTACATGGATGGACGAGCCGGAGACCCGGAGCCGGGCGACAACCGCTCGCTGTCGTATTGGCACGGCTGGCGCAACGGCGCCGTGGACGGAGGCCACCGTGAGAAAGACGAGGCGCAGGCCATGCTTGCGCACGCGGTGCTGGCAAAAGAGGTGGAGCAATGACCACGATCGACCTTGAGAACGATCGCCTGCTCCGCATTTCGGAGGTGTCCCACCGGACGGGCTTGGCGGTGTCGACGATCTACAAGAAGATCGAGACGGCGGGCTTTCCAAAGCCGGTCAAGGTCGGGTCGCGCGCCGCCCGCTGGTGGCAATCGGAAGTGGCGGCGTGGCTGAAGAAAGAGATCGGCGGATGACCGCCAGTCCAAGCTCCGACGATGCTCGCTATGTGCCGACACGGAGCGCGCTCACCCCGGCGTCGACTGATCACCGCCCGCTTCTCACTCCCCTCGTGACCTCAGCCACCGGCGTCTGATCGACCATCAGCAGGTCGGCCCAGAGCTGCGCCAGCTCGCGCCGCCGTTCAGCGTGCCGCGCCCGGTTATAAGCGGCCTCCACCGCATCATCGGGCGCGTGGCTGAGCATGAGGTCGATCACAGCTCGATCGGCCGGGAAGCGCTCGTTCATGATGGTGCTGAAGGCGGCCCGCCAGCCGTGCGGAACATGACGGCGGTGGTAGCCCGCCCGGTTCAGCAGGTAGCCCATTGCGTTCTCGGACATGGGCTTGGAGACGTGCCGATCGTTCGGGAACAGGAAGCGGCTCCTGCCCGTGATCGTGCGCAGCGCCTTCAAGGTCTCTACGGCCTGCTTGGAAAGCGGAACGGCATGCTCCACCTTCATCTTCATCCGCTCGGCCGGCACGACCCACAGCGGATCGTCGCCGTCGAGGCGCATCTCGTCCCATAGGGCGCCGCGCAGCTCGCCAGGGCGCAGGGCGGTGAGCGCCAGCACCCGCAGCGCGAGCTTCGTGACCGGGTGCGCGGGCGTCGCGTCGGCGTCGCGCAGCACCTGCCGGACGTCGTCCAGATCAGTGATGGCCGGCTGGCGGCCCTTCTTCGGTAGCGGGGCCATGGCCTTTTCAACCTGGGCGGCCGGATCGTGCGCGGCCCGGCCCGAGGCGATGGCGTAGGCGAAGACGGCGGACACGCGCTGGCGAACCCGCCGGGCGGTCTCGATCGCGCCTCGCGCCTCGATCTTGCGCAACGTCGCCAGCAGGGTCGGCGCGTCGATCTCCGCCAGCGTCTTGCCCCCGAGGTCGGGGAACACGCTCTTCTCCAGACTGCCCAGCACGTCGCCGGCATGCGTCTCCGTCCACCGGCCGGCGTTGAGCGCGTGCCACTCGACGGCGATTTCCTTGAACGTCGGGCCGACCGGCGCGGCCTCTTCGGGCGCGCTCGCAAGCGCCTGCTGGCGCTTTTCCGCGCCGGGATCACGCCCCGCCTTGACCGTGCCGCGCGCCACAGCACGGGCCTCCCGAGCTTCCGCGAGACTCATGGCCGGGTATGTCCCGAGCGTCAGCAGCTTCTCCCGGCCGCCGATCTCGTAGCGGTAGCGCCAGGCCTTGCCGCCGGCGATCGAGACGTAGAGGTGCAGCCCCCCGCCGTCCGTGAGCTTGTAGGGCTTGTCCGCGGGCTTTGCCTTGCGGATCTGGACATCGGTGAGCGGCATGGCGGGACGGCTCCTATACCCGGTCCTGCGGCTACCGATACCCGGCTTTTGTCCCGGCTTCGTGCCGGATTGCCGGGTATGACGGGGGACCGCGAGAGAGTCCGCTTCGAACCTGATCCCAAGGGGATCATGGCGAAAGGGGCTTCAGTGGATGATGATATAGGAATAAATGGCGGAGGGGGCGGGATTCGAACCCGCGATACGGTTTCCCGCATACACACTTTCCAGGCGTGCGCCTTCAACCACTCGGCCACCCCTCCGTCGGAGGCCGCAGGGATTATCAAGCCGCGGGGGCGGTGACAAGCGTCTGATGGGGATGGGGCGACGATAAGCTGCTTTCCCGCATTGCCGGATGGCGTCCGGCGGCCCATCTTTCGGCGGCGGACGGGGTTTTGGCCCCGGCGCCGCTCCGTTCCGCCGTCCCGAAAGGCCGCCGACGCCGATGATTCGCTTCCTGTTCCGCCTGCTCGGCTTCCTGGTGCTCGCGGCGGGCTTCGTCGCGCTGGTCGCGGACGGCGCCCGCTCGATCGCCGCCGGCGCGCTGCGCCTCACCTCCGCCGAGCAGGCCTGGGCGCTGCTGTCGGCGAACGGGCTCGCCAGCGCCAGGGCCGCCGTGGCGGGCCTCGGCTCGCCCGGGCTGGTCGATCCGGCCTTCGCCTGGCTGCTCGGCGCGCCCGCCTGCGCGGCGCTGATCGTGATCGGCCTGCTGCTGATGATTCTCGGACGGCGGCCGCGCCCCGCCGTGGGCGTCGCGCCCTGAACCGACCGCGCTGAAGGCCCGAGGGGAGATCGGGTCGGGGGCGTCATGAACGCGAACCGATGGAGACCCGCATGTTCGGCCTCGCCCGCAAGCCTCTCGACCTGCCGACCGCCGCCACCGCCCTGCCCGGCCGCGCCGCGCCGCTGCCCACCGCCGAAACCCATTTCGTGTTCGGCGGCCCACTCAAAGGCCCGTTCCCGGAGGGCACGGAGATCGCCCTGTTCGGCCTCGGCTGCTTCTGGGGCGTGGAGCGCGTGTTCTGGAACGCGCCCGGCGTCCTCTCCACCGCCGTGGGCTACGCCGGCGGCGTGACGCCGAACCCCACCTATCACGAGGTCTGCACCGGGCTGACCGGCCACAACGAGGTGGTGCAGGTGGCGTTCGATCCGGCGAAGACCTCTTACGCGGCGCTGCTGAAGCTGTTCTTCGAGAGCCACGACCCGACGCAGGGCATGCGCCAGGGCAACGACGTGGGCACGCAGTACCGCTCGGGGATCTACCCGTTGAACGAGACGCAGCGGGAGACGGCCGCGCAGGCGCGCGCCGCCTATGGCGAGGCGCTCGCCGCCCGCGGGCACGGCCCGGTGACCACCGAGATCGTGGACGCGCCGGAATTCTTCTACGCCGAGGACTATCACCAGCAGTATCTGGCGAAGAATCCGGACGGCTATTGCGGCGTGCGCGGCCTCGGCGTCGCCTGCCCGTAAGGGCGGCGCGCGAAAGCGTGATCACGCACGCGCGGATGTGTCTTGGCGCCGGGCCTTGCTCAAGGTCCGGCGCCGTGCCATTCGCACGGCCGGTTTCGCCGCGGGCGTCCGTGGCCGGGGATTGACGATGATGATCGCACGCACGCTCGAACGCGCCCTGTTCGCCAGCCGCTGGCTCATGGCGCCGTTTTACGTCGGCCTGGTGGTCGGCCTCGTGGTCCTGCTGGTCAAGTTCCTGCAGGAGCTGGTCCATTTCGCCGAAGGCGTGCTGCACGCCACCGAAAGCCAGGTCATCCTCGGCGCGCTGTCGCTGATCGACCTGTCGCTGACCGCCAATCTGGTGCTGCTGGTGATCTTCTCCGGCTACGAGAACTTCGTCTCGCGCATGGACCTGAAGGACCAGAGCGTGCGCCCGGAATGGATGGGCAAGATCGACTTCTCGGGCCTGAAGCTGAAGCTGATCGCCTCGATCGTCGCGATCTCCGCCATCCAGCTGCTGAAGTCCTTCATGGACCTCGGGGCGGTGAGCGACCGCGACATCTACTGGATGACGCTGGTGCACGCGGTGTTCGTGCTGTCCGGCGTGTTCCTCGCCCTCACCGACTGGCTGACCGACGACGCCCACGGCAAGGAGGGCGACAGCCACGCCCCGAACCCCAAGGGCGAGGACACCGACGAGCACCGCGCCAGCGAGCAGTCGGAGAAGACGGGCGCCGCGGCCGCGCCCAAGGCCTGACAGGCCGCGCGGCGGGGCGGACGGCCGCGATCTCCCGCCCGATCGGCGGGCGGGGCGAAAGTCTCCGCGTCGCGAAAGCGCGCATCGGCGCAAACGAAAACGGCCGGTCCCAAGGACCGGCCGTTTTCGTGTGTCAGGCGGACGCTGGCGTCACTCGGCGGCGAGCGGCAGCGCGGCGCGGTCCAGACCGAGTTCGGACCAGACCGCATCGAGCGCGTCCGTGAGATGGGCGATCAGCGCGTCGGTGTGGAACGGCGTCGGCGTGATGCGCAGCCGCTCCGTGCCGCGAGGCACGGTCGGGTAGTTGATCGGCTGGATGTAGACGCCGTGGCGGGCCAGCAGCAGGTCGGTCGCGGCCTTGGCCTTTTCCGGGCAGCCCACCAGCACCGGCACGATGTGGGTGTCGGAGTGCATCACCGGCAGGCCGCGGCCGGCGAGCGCCGCCTTGGTGCGGGCCGCCTGACGCTGGTGCCGGTCGCGCTCCACCTGCGAGCGCTTGAGATGCGCGATGGAAGCGCTGGCCGCGGCCGCGATGGCGGGCGGCATGGCGGTGGTGAAGATGAAGCCCGGCGCGTAGGAGCGCACCGCGTCCACCAGCGAGCGGGAGCCGGTGATGTAGCCGCCGATGACGCCGAAGGCCTTGGCGAGCGTGCCCTCGATCACGTCGATGCGGTGCATGACGCCCTCGCGCTCGGCGATGCCGGCGCCGCGGGGCCCGTACATGCCCACCGCGTGGACCTCGTCCAGATAGGTCATGGCGCCGTAGCGGTCGGCGAGATCGCAGAAGGCGCGGATCGGCGCCACGTCGCCGTCCATGGAGTAGACGCTCTCGAAGGCGATCAGCTTCGGCCGGTCGCCCGCCTCCTGCAGCATGCGCTCCAGCGCGGCCACGTCGTTGTGCGGGAAGACGCGCTTCTCGCAGCCCGAGCCGCGCACGCCCGCGATCATGGAGGCGTGGTTCAGCTCGTCCGACAGGATCAGGCAGTTGGGCAGCAGCCGGGCGATGGTGGAGATGCCGGCCTCGTTGGAGACGTAGCCGGAGGAGAACACCAGCGCCGCCTCCTTGCCGTGCAGGTCGGCGAGCTCGCGCTCCAGCAGCACCAGCGGGTGGTTGGTGCCCGCGATGTTGCGGGTGCCGCCGGCGCCGGCGCCGAGGCGCTGGGCGGTCGCGGTCATGGCCCCGACCACGGCGGGGTGCTGACCCATGCCGAGATAGTCGTTGGAGCACCACATGACGACCGGACGGCGCTGGCCGTCCTCCGCATGCCAGGTGGCGTGGGGGAAGGACCCTGCGCGGCGCTCAAGGTCGGCGAAGACGCGGTAGCGCTTCTCGAGATGAAGCTGGTCGACCGCGTGTTTGAAGACGTCGTCGTAGTTCATCGGCCTCTCGTTTCGACGACAGGTCATAATCGTTCTAGTGCAAATTGTCGCGCGCGGAACTCTCCTTAGCGACAGAACGTCGCGGCTTTGGACGATGGGATGAGGCCGTCAGCCCCGGCGCAGGGTGGCGCGGGCGATGAGCGCCACCGGCGGCAGGCCGCAGAGCACGATGGCGAGCGCCGCGGCCGCGCCGCTCTCGTAAGTGCCGCGCGCGGCCTCGCCATAGACGTGGGTCGCGAGCGTCTCGACGTTAAGCGGGCGCAGCAGCAGCGTCGCGGGCAGCTCCTTCATGGCGTCCACGAACACCAGCAGCGCCGCCGTCGCGACCGCGGGGGCCGCGAGCGGCAGGTGGATGCGGCGGGCGACGCCGGCCGGCCC